>NZ_LSKG01000145.1:0-242 GCF_001557005.1 Sphingomonas sp. CCH15-F11
TCGGCGGACAGCGCCGCTGCGATCGCGGCGCTGTCCGCCGACGACTGCACGTCGGCCCAGGCGATGTCGGCGTCGCCGATCGCAGCCTGTGCATCCTCGACCGAGGTGAACCAGTGCGGGGTGAGGGCGGAAGGGAGATGCGGCTCGAGCAGCGGGCGGGCGATGGCGGGGAGCACGGCTTTCATGGGGACTAGTTTATGCTGTGGGGTGGGGAAGGGAAGGGGCCGCTGATGATCCACGCG
>NZ_LSKG01000146.1:0-415 GCF_001557005.1 Sphingomonas sp. CCH15-F11
GCCGACGATCGCGGATGCGGTCGCGGATCGGCTGACGATCCTGGCGGATGGCGGCGTGCGGTCGGGCCTTGACGTCGTGCGCATGCTGGCGTTGGGCGCGAACGGCGTCCTGCTCGGCCGGGCCTGGCTCTATGCTTTGGCCGCAAGCGGCGAGGCCGGCGTCACCAAGCTGCTCGGCCTGATCGCCAGCGAGATGCGGGTCGCGATGACGTTGACTGGCGTCAATCGGATTGCCGCAATCAATCGATCGATTCTGGTCTGAGGGTTGCCCGTCGGGCCGTGTCGTCGGCTATGAGCGCCTAACGCCCGCCGACGATCGGGAACCAGTCCGGGCGGCGCGGATCGACGCGAAAGCGCGCATAATAGATCCTATGCAGGCCGGATCGGCTATGCCGTTGTTCCGTCAAACCCCACG
>NZ_LSKG01000147.1:0-800 GCF_001557005.1 Sphingomonas sp. CCH15-F11
CCCGCAGGTCAGGCGACAAGTCAACTCGAAAACGGCGTTTTCGAGTTGACTTGTCGCCTGACCTGCGGGAGACTGGTGTTTGTGAGGACACCGGGCGGCTCCCGCCCATCAGACGTTCCGAGAGCCCGGCCGCCAAGCCGGGCTTTCGTCGTTTTGGCCCTGGCGGTGCCACCCGCTAGGATCGCCACGGCGAATCGGCGAATGAGTCCGCCGACACCAAAGCCTGTCAGATTACTATGTCGTTGGGAAGTGCGCTCTATAATGATGATACAATAGAGCGAGTGTGAACGTGTTCACACGTGGACTTGTTCACTTGTCGATGGGCTGATTGTATTTCTGGAGAATGTCGAGAACTGCCTCGGTCAGCATCGCCTCGATTGTGCTGTCCTCCTTGGCGGCCAGGATCGCGAACGCTCGGGCAACCGCCGGATCGAAGCGGCCAGCGATCGACTTCTTGCCGATGCGGTTGCGCTGCTGGCGTGGCGCTTCGATCGGCAGCATCGGTTCTTCAACCTCCGCAGGCGCGGCGGTCGATTTCCTGGCGTTCGTCGATCTTGCCACCTCCAAGCTCCTAATCTTTGTGTTCACACATTCACATATTCACACGTGGACAGCTATCGCTCGCCGAACGGATGCTTGCCGTGCTGGCGCATGAGCAAGTCGATGGCCTCGCCAAGGAGCGCCTGCAACGTCGTCCCCTGCTCAGCCGCCAGCATATTCAGGCCGCGACTGACCTCGGGGCTGAAATAGGCGCTCACCGCCTTCTTGCCCTGGCGGGTCTGGGCGCGAGTGGTGGCGGG
>NZ_LSKG01000148.1:0-6156 GCF_001557005.1 Sphingomonas sp. CCH15-F11
GGCTGGGGCGGGGCGGCCGGCACCATCGCCTGGGTCGACCCGAAGAATCGGGTGCGCGGCACCGCGATGGTCAATTATTTTCCCGACGACAAATGGCCGCTGCGCACGGATGTGACCCGCGCGGTGTATCGCGATCTCGCGCCGGCGAAGTAACCTGTGACCGGCTTCACCGGCGGCTGGCTCGACCGGGCCGATCGCATCCGTCACGACCAGGCCGCGTTGACCGCGGCGTTCAGCGACCCGCGCGCGCGGCTGCTGCGGCTCGACGCGCTCGATCCCCAGCTGGATGCGGACGGGCGGCTGGTGTGGGGGGCGCTGACCGATGCGCCCGACGACGCCGATTTCCTGTTCCTCGGTTTTCGTGGGCAGGTGCCGCATTTTGCCGCGCTGATTCCCGGCACGAGTCCGCCGGCCGGCCGGTCGCCCGCCCTGTTCCAGATGCTGGGGTTGATGCCCGATGCCGAGGCCGCGACCTATGCCTGCGCGCGCAGCCTGGTCGACTGGCATTTGCGCCACGGTTTCTGCGCCAATTGCGGCCATGCCACGACGATCTTCCGCGCCGGATGGGCACGGCGGTGCGGCCATTGTGGCGCGGAGCATTTCCCGCGCACCGACCCGGTCGTCATCATGCTGGCCGAACGCGGCGACCGCGTCGTGCTGGGCCGCCAGCCCGTTTGGCCCGCCGGGCGCTATTCGGCCCTGGCCGGGTTCGTCGAGGTCGGCGAATCGATCGAGGAAGCGGTGGCGCGCGAGACGCTGGAGGAAGTCGGCATCGCGGTCACCGATATCCGCTACGTCGCCAGCCAGCCCTGGCCGTTCGCATCGTCGCTGATGATCGCCGCGATCGGCACCGCGCAGTCGGATGACATCGCGATCGACGCCCATGAGCTGGAGGACGCGCGCTGGTTCACGCGTGACGAGGTCCGCGCGGCGCTGGCCGGCGACCCGTCGGCGCCCTTCCTCGGCCCGCCGCGCTACGCGATCGCGCACACGCTGCTCAGCCATTGGGCGGGCCAAGGATAGGCAACCCAAAACTCTGTCTTCACGTCACCCCGGGCTTGACCCGGGGCCATGCTGCCTTGCCGCGGCGCTGTAAGCGGGACCCCGGGTCAAGCCCGGGGTGACGGCTCCTTACGTATTACGTACAAGCCGGATCCTTATCGATCCGCTGGCGCGATTGCTGACACGAATGTAAGCTCGGCCGATGCCCAGCCTGCCCAACCCCGTCGACCTGGCGATTCCGGCCTTCGTCCTGCTGGTGCTGGCGGAAATGTTCGTGGCGCGGTTGCGCGACCGCAGCCGCTATTGCCCGCGCGACACGCTGACTTCGCTCGCGCTTGGCTTGGGCAGTACCGTCGCGGGGCTGCTGACCGGCGGGCTGGTCGTCGCGATCGCCCTGTGGGTGTATCAGTTCCGCTGGCTCGACATTGGCTGGCAATGGTATTGGTTTGTCGTCGCCTTCGTGCTCGACGACCTGGCCTATTACGTGTTCCACCGCAGCGCCCACCGCGTCCGCTGGTTCTGGGCCAGCCATGTCATCCACCACAGCTCGCAGCACTACAACCTGTCGACCGCGCTTCGCCAGACCTGGACCGGGTTCATCTCCGCCGGTTTCATCTTCCGCCTGCCGCTGTTCCTGATCGGCTTTCCGCCAGCGATGGTGCTGTTCGTCGCGGGGCTCAACCTGGTCTATCAGTTCTGGATCCACACCGAAGTGATCGGGCGCATGCCTCGCTGGTTCGAAGCGGTGATGAACACGCCGTCGCATCATCGCGTCCATCACGCGACCAATCCGCGCTATCTCGACCGCAACTATGCCGGGGTCTTCATTATCTGGGACAAGATGTTCGGCACGTTCGAGCGCGAGCGCGACGACGATCGCCCGCGCTATGGCCTGATCCGCGATCTGGGCAGCTTCAATCTCATCTGGGCGGCGTTCCACGAATGGGTCGGGATCGCCCGCGATCTGTGGCATGCACCGGGCTGGCGTGCGCGGCTGGGCTATGCCTTCGGCCCGCCGGGATGGAGCCATGACGCCAGCCGCGCGACATCCGACAGCATCCGCGCGCGTTGGCTTGAAATAGAGCGGTGCCGGCCCTCTCCCCCACCCGGCCACCCATCAGGATACGCTCGTGGGTGGCCGGGTGGGGGAGAGGGCCGGCACCGCGACGTCGGCAAAGTCGACACCGAACAAAAAAACGAGGAGAGCGAAGCGTGGAGGAAGCCGACATCGTCGTCATCGGCGCCGGATCGGGCGGGAGCGCCGTCGCCGGCCGGCTGAGCGAGGATTCCCGCCTCAAGGTCGCGGTGCTCGAGGCCGGCGGGCGCAATGACAAGGCGCTGACGCTGATGCCGGCCATGCTTGCCAAGCAGACCGACAAGACCAACTGGAAATACGAAACCGTGCCCCAGCCGGGGCTTGGCGGGCGGCGGGGCTATCAGCCGCGCGGGCGGGGGCTTGGCGGATCGAGCGCGATCAACGCGATGCTCTATGTCCGCGGCAATGCCTGGGACTATGACAATTGGGCGGCGATGGGCTGTACCGGCTGGTCTCACGCCGACGTGCTCCCCTATTTCAAACGCGCCGAGCGCAACGTGCGTGGCGCGGATACCTGGCATGGCGACGACGGTCCGCTCTGGGTCAGCGAACAGGTTGCACCCCACCCCGCCAGCCGTGATTTCGTCGAGGCCGCCGCCCAGCTTCAGATTCCCGCCAATCCCGATTTCAACGGCGCGCGCCAGGACGGCGCGGGAATGTATCAGGTGACGCAGCGTGGCGGCGAGCGCTGGTCGTCGGCGCGCGCCTATCTCGACACCTCGCGCGCCAATCTCAACGTGCTGACCGGGTGCGTGGTCGAGCGGGTGCTGTTCGAGGACGGGCGCGCGTGCGGCGTCGCCTATCGGCGCGGTGGTCAGCGCCGGGTGATCCGGGCACGCGCGGGCGTGGTGCTCGCGGGCGGGGTGTTCGCGACGCCGCAGCTGCTCATGCTGTCGGGCATCGGTGAGGGCGCGCATCTTCGCGACAAGGGTGTGGAGGTCCACGTCGACCGGCCGGTGGTCGGCACCAACCTGCAGGACCATCTCGATTACACCGCGATCTACGAAAGCGCGGCGCCGGGGTTTCTGGGTCAGTCGCTGCTCGGCAATCTGCGCGCGCTTGGCGCAGTGATCGAATGGCACCGGCGGCGCACCGGCGCAATGACGACGCCCCTCGCCGAAAGTGGCGCGTTCGTTACGGTCGATCCGGCCGCACCCGCCCCCGACATCCAATATCATTTCGTCATCGCGCCGGTTGACGATCACGGCCGATCGGCCCGGCGCGGCCATGGCTATTCCTGTCATGCCTGCGTGTTGCGGCCCGAAAGCACGGGCACGGTGCGCCTCGCCTCGGGCGATGTCACCGACATGCCGGTGATCGACCCGGCCTTCCTTTCCGACCCGCGCGACCTCGACCTGCTGAAGCGCGGCGTGCGGTTGATGTACCGCATCATGGCGGTGCCGGCGATGACGGCGTGGGGCGGGCGCGAACGCTATCCGGTCGATCCCGACGACGATGCCGCGCTCGAAGCCGCGATCCGGGCGCGTTCGGACACCATCTATCACCCCGTCGGCACCGCGCGGATGGGCGCGGATGCGGATGCGGTTTGCGATCCGCAACTGCGCGTGCGTGGGGTGGACGGGCTGTGGGTGGCGGATGCGTCGATCATGCCCAAGCTGGTCAGCGGCAACACCAATGCGCCATCGATCATGATCGGCGAACGCTGCGCCGATTTCGTTCGCGCGCATCTGGCCGCGTGATAGGGTCGCGATCCCGGGGCTGACGGGCCGATGATAAAAAATGGCCCGGTGCTTTCACACCGGGCCAGGGGTCCGCAGGAGGAACTCGGGACCGGGGCGGGCGGCGGACACCGCCCGCCCCGGCAAACTCAGTAGTTATAGGCGCGCTCGCCATGTTCGTTGATGTCGAGACCCTCGACTTCGACGTCCTTGGTCGGGCGCAGGCCGATCGTATATTTGAGCGCGAGGAACAGCGCGGCGCTGACCACGCCGGTCCACACGATCGTCGTGCCGACCGCCCAGATCTGCGTCATGATCTGCGCGCCCATGTCATAGACGCCCGCCTTGGCGACCGGCGCGGTGTAGTCGATCCAGCCCTGTCCGCCGAAGTCGGGGTTGGCGACGATGCCGGTCCCGACCGCGCCGACGATGCCGCCCACCGCGTGGATGCCGAATACATCCAGCGTGTCGTCATATTTCAGCTTGTTCTTCACCGTGGTGACGAAGAAGAAGCAGACGACCGAGGCGACCGCGCCGAGCAGGATCGCGGTGCCGGGATGGGCAAAGCCCGCCGCCGGGGTGATCGCGACCAGACCGGCGACGACGCCCGAGGCCGCACCCAGCAGCGACGGCTTCTTGTGGACGATCTGTTCGATGATCGCCCAGGTCGCGCCCGCTGCCGCCGTGGCGGTGAAGGTGTTGATGAAGGCCAGCGCGCCGAACGCATTGGCTTCCAGGCCCGATCCGGCGTTGAAGCCGAACCAGCCGATCCACAGCAGCGACGCGCCGATCATCGTCATCACCAGGCTGTGCGGGGGCATCGGCTCGCTCTTGTAGCCAACGCGCGGGCCGATGATGATGCAGCCGATCAGACCGGCGACGCCCGCATTGATGTGCACCACGGTGCCACCGGCGAAGTCGAGCGCGCCCCAGCCCCACAGCAGCCCGCTGTCATCGGGGGCGGCGTGCAGGAAGTCCGGGCCCGCCCAGTACCAAACCATGTGCGCGATCGGGAAATAGGCGAGCGTCAGCCATGCGACCGTGAACAGGATCAGCGGCGTGAACTTCACCCGCTCGGCGAACGCGCCGACGATCAGCGCCGGCGTGATGCAGGCAAAGGTCATCTGAAAGATGACGAAGACATATTCGGGCAGGTAGACGCTGTTGGAGAAGGTCGCCGCCAGCGTGGTCGGATCGACGCCGGCCAGGAAAACCTTGGAAAAGCCGCCGACATATTTGTTCAGGTCGCCGCCATTGGTGAAGGCCATCGAATAGCCCCAGCTGAACCACACCATCGCGGCCACGCAGACGATCGTCAGCACCTGCATCAGCACGCTCAGCATGTTCTTGGTGCGCACCAGGCCGCCATAGAACAGCGCCAGCGCCGGCACCGACATCATCAGCACCAGTGCGGAGGCGACCAGCATCCAGGCGACATCGCCCTTGTTGACCATTTCGGCGGTCGGCGTGAACGGCGCCGCCGGTGCGGCCGCAGCCGCTTCCTGCGCCCAGGCGGGCAGGGCGGCGAACAGCGTTAGGCCGGCCGCGCCGGCATATTTCGTCAATTGCTTCATGGAACCCCCCTGGCTCACAGCGCGGTCTCGTTGGTTTCGCCGGTGCGGATGCGCACCGCCTGGCCGACGTCGAGGACGAAGATCTTGCCGTCACCGATCGCGCCGGTGTTGGCAGCGGCCTGGATCGCCTCCACCGCACGGCTGGCGAGATCGTCGGCACAGACCAGCTCGATCTTGATCTTGGGCACCATGTTGGTGCTGTACTCGGCGCCGCGATAGATTTCGGTCTGGCCCTTCTGGCGGCCGAACCCCTTGACCTCGGTGACGGTCATGCCCGCGACGCCGATCGCCATTAGGGCTTCGCGGACGTCATCGAGCTTGAACGGCTTGATGATGGCGATGACGAGTTTCATTCGACCCCCTTATCGTGCTCCCGTCGTGCTGCAGTGCAAAAGACATGCCAAGGCCCGTACGCCCGCGGTTCCGCGCTGGCCGGGGCGGTCGACACGTTACAAATGTGTTAAAATTGTGCAGCTGCTAAAGCGTGCTCAAAAACAAGGCAGTGCCGCGCGGCGTCAGCATGCCGCGACGATGCGGCGCGCGGCCATCATGTCATCGGCATCGATCATCACGCGCACCGGGATCAGCAGCGCGCTGCCATCGCCCAGGCTCATTTCGCCGTCGAACGTCACAGCCGGAATGCCTTCGGCCTCCAGCCGGCCGATGATGATATGCGCCTCCATGCGGTCATACCGCCCCAGTTCGGCCAGGCGGGGCGGTTCGTCGCCGGGGGGTGGTGCGGCGCGGCGGCCCAACGTCTCGATCCAGCGAATGATGCGGGGGATCAGCCCGGTCAACGCACCGG
>NZ_LSKG01000149.1:0-14054 GCF_001557005.1 Sphingomonas sp. CCH15-F11
CGTGGGGTTTGACGGAACAACGGCATAGCCGATCCGGCCTGCATAGGATCTATTACGACACCGAACTGGCGTTCGGGTCAGAGGATCCGGCCAATCCAGCGATGACACGGCGCGTCGTCACGCTGATGCGGCCTGCGGACTACTGATCATTGTGAGGGACAGGCATATCGCTGCGTCACCCGGCAGCCGCCCAAAACCTGATGGGGAGGTAAAAAGCGCATGAGCAGACACAAAGTACCGCTTCGTGACGGGGTTGCGGCGGCAAGTGCCTATGTTGGCTGGGACCGCCCCTTGCAGACATACTTTGCGCAGGTTCTGAGCGCGCCTGACGAGGACGGGGAGGAGACCGAACTCGTGTGGGTCGGCACTGCCTTCGGCGAGCTGCCCCGCGCGGTTGACGCAATCCGCGTACTCGAACCCTACTGCCAGATCGAGGCAAGTCTTGCCGCACAGCTAGAGATCGACAGGATGGCATGCCTCGCCACGCGCGACGGACCCAATCAGCTCGAAGCCAAGGCTTTCATGGCGCGTGTCAGCCAGATCAAGGACACCGAGCCGGAAGCTTAGGTCGGCACGGACCGCGCATGGCTCGAAGCAGGGCCGGTTCATCTCCAAACCACACATCGAGGCTCCTCAGCCCTCTGGGCTGGACAGGATGACGCGCGCCTGCGGTGGCTGGCGCACGGGCCGGGCCACGGGCCCGGAGGAGAGGGGGGATGGGAGAAGGTGTTCCGGACAAGGGGTTCGGACAGCATCAGGAGAATGTGACATGAACATCGGCACCCTCAAGGCCAACGCAGAAGGCGTTCACATCGGCCGCATCACCACCCTGACCTTCAGCGCAACGGTTGCTCTGCGGGCCTTCGAATCCAGCAATGAGCGCGCACCCAAGTTCGACCTTATGGCGCTCTCGGCGGACCGCCGCAGCTGGGTCAAGATCGGCGCGCTGTGGGAATACTCGTCGAACGAGACCGGTGAATGCTTCCTGTCGGGCCAGATCGACGATCCCAGCCTCTCGGCGCCGATCCCGGTCGCCATGTTCCAGCAGAACGACGGCAGCTTCAATGTCGCCTGGCGGCGTTCGAAGCCCAAGGCGTCGCTCGACGGCTTCGGCAGCGAGAGCGAAGGCGCCCTGCCGCCGCTCACCGCCACCGGCGACGAACCGGCCAGCGACCGCAGCGTTGACAGCGCCGCTGCCACCGGCGACGGTCTGGGCGAAAGCACCGCTCCGGCACCCAAGGGCAAGACGCGCGTGAGCGTCGACGCCTGACCGGGACAAGCCCCCCGTGACCGGTGCCGCGACCCGCGCCGGTCACATCGGGAAGGCCCGTCCGCGCATTTGTCGCGGGCGGGCCTTTTCTTTTGCCCGCTGCTGTCGGGCTTGGCAGAACTGCTGAAGGAACTCGGCCCACAAGAGGGAAGGGGGAGGTGCCGTTCGAGCAAAGGAGGCTTGAATGGCACAGACAAACTGGACTCTCGATCTTGGCGGGGCTCCGTGGAACGAAGACTGCGCGCAGATCGGCCACACCCTAAACTTCGACCTCGTGAATACTGCCGAAGCCATGCTCTACAGGGCTGCGCTGATCGCGGTAGCTGGCTTCCCGCCTGCCGGCATCACCTTGCGGATCAAGGCCAACGCCCATGACTTCGGAACCTACCGGACGGTCGAGGCGCGCATCGACGACGACCAGGACGATGGCAGCCATGCCAGCTATCTCGAGACCCTCGAGATCGGCATCGCCTTCTGGCATCAGGCCGGGTTCGCACCGCCTGAATTTAGCAAGCTGACGGCCAGCGATCAGCTTGTGAGTTTCGTCGTGGATGCCGTCGCAAGCGCGCTGCGGATCACACGGCCGAGCACCACCGGGGCATTCTTTCCAGAATCCTCCGGGCCGATCCATCGCAACCTCACCGCAGCCTTTCCGGAAGCGGCACAGCGCGCCTTTTCCGAAGGGGCCGTGCCATGCTGACCGACAGCGAGCGCTTCGCCTTCAGCGCCTGGCGAATCCATGCCTTCGCCTCGACGGGCAATGCCTACGACGCCGTGCAGACCGACGAGACTATTGCTGCTGGGGATACGCTGCTCATCCTCGATGAGAGGGTTGTCGGTGTCGCGATGACCTGGCCGTTTGCTATCACCGCAGAGCCGGGCAAGCTTCACGCGGTCTGTGAGCCATGCGCTGGTGAAACCCTTGGGCACATTGAAACGGCGCTAGATGTTCCAGACGGGTCAATCGCGCGAGCCTGCCGCCTCGCACGGACACTGGGCTTTGCGATTGATGCGGGCCTCGTCCCCTTGTTGCCTGAGCTGCTGGCGGCAGAGGTGGACGGCTAGCGCGGCAAGCGTCGCCACAGAAATCTTGCTATTTTGGCAATAATTGCTATTTTGGTGCCAAGAGGAGATACCACCATGCCAGCGACGGCGAATGAGCACCCCAGGATTCCCCTGACCCGGTTTCACAACAACACCGGCGAGTTCCTTGATCTCGCAACCAAACAGCCGGTCGTCCTCACCAGCCATGGGCGCGAGCGACATGTCATCGCAGATAGCGAATATTTCCGCCATCTTGAACAGGCAGCACGCGGTGTGATCGCCGGCCACATGAATATCGAAGCTGTCGCTTCGTCCGACATGACCGAAGCCGATCGCAAGGCTTTCGCTAATGCACGGCCTTCGGCCAGTGAACTCGCCAATGACCGCTGGGAAGACTGACCGCCCCGCCGCAGGCCATATCCTCCGATACGTCTATCTCTTCGAGGAAGAGCAGAGACGGGGCCGCGACGAAGGCGTCAAGGAACGCTTTGTCGTCGTCGTTGGTGTGGAAGGGTCACGCTACCTGGTCGCGGCGATCACGACCAAGGGCGAGGGGCGCAAGAACGCTGTCGCAATCCCCGATGAGATCGCACGCGCAGCCGGGCTCGCTCCGGGCAGCGCCATTGTCGTTTCGGAATTCAACCGGTTCACCTGGCCCGGGTTCGACATCAGACCCCTGATGAAGCAGCCCGGGTACATTGCCGGACGACTCCCACCGCGGTTCACGGCAAAGACCATCGATGCCATCGCAGCCTGGGGCGCCGCTGCCGTCGATCGCGATTGATTGCCGCAACGCAGAGACAGGCAGCCCCCTTGGAGCCATGTCTGACCCCGCATCAAGGCCAGTATGGCGGCAACTTCGGGGATCGGCACCCCAGGTAGCCAAAATCGGGTCTTCCGGACGACAGCCACAAAGAGTCTATTCGCTCCCTAAAATCGGTGAGGACGGGCGATCGATCCTGCGATCATCACCGTCGACAGCAAGCTCCTGCGAGCCGAGACGCGGCGAGGTCGATGTCCAGGCGTGCGATAAGCTCCTGTGCCAACAGCACGTCCGCCGCCCAGTGCCCCTGCCTCTCTGGTCGAGCTTAGGGCCAACCTGCAGAAATGCGAGCCGTGTTGCCCGGCAAGCCGGGCTGCCCGCACCATCTCGCTTTCTGAGGTTTCCCGCGCGCCGCAGCGCGCGGTGTCCCAGCTCTCTCGCCGAGGCTCGATAAGGGCACCGGCGGACGAGCCGTCGGCACCAAGGAGGCTCATGCAATGAACATCGTCAACCTCGTCGGCCGTCTCGCCAAGGATCCCGTTGCCCGCGACCGCAGCGACACCCGCATCACCGAACTGATCCTCGTGACCGAGCGTCCGGTCATCCGCGACGGCAAGGTCCAGAAGGATCCGGGAACCGGCTACCCGGTCAAGGATGCAGAATTCCACAAGGTCACCGTCTTCAATGGCCTCGGGCTCCCGCTGCGCCAGCACAAGGCCAAGGGTGACCAACTCGCCGTGACGGGCCGCATCCACTACTCGCGCTGGCAGGACGCCGAAGGCAATGACCGCTATGGCTGCGAGATCATCGCCGAGAACGTCGAGTTTCTCTGACCGGGAGGGGCGGCGCGCAGGCGTCGCCCGAGCCCTTTCAGGGGGGCGACAGCTGGACACCGGTGGCGTCCAGCTTCGTCCCGCGGTGACCGCAACTGCAGCGCAAATGCCGCGCGACGATCTCCAGCTTCATCGGGATGGATTTGGCAAAGCATCGGTCTCGGAGCGTGGCCGCTGGCACGATCACAACGCGGTGGCATCCGAGACATTCTACCTGCGCGTTGAGGCCGTGGCGAACCAGATCGGCGAGGGTGTCGAGACGTTTGCTGCTCATGGCTGCGTTAGAACATTATAAGAACACGAGCTGTCAAGCGTGCTGGGTGAATGCACAGTCGACCTGATCGCCAAGGTGCGTGGACCGAACAACACGACGCATTGCGCTGAAACAAAAAAGCGCAATAATCCCGCACATTGCAACTGAGGAGCATGATGCAATGGCACTCTTTGAGGTAGCTCTCGATGAACAGCTCGAGCACCATCTGAAGGCTGCGGCCCAGTCCCAGCGGGTAGATCAATCCGAAATCGTCCGACAAGCGCTCGCAGATTATTTCAGGTCAGCCTAAAACGACGTCTACGACGACGACGCCATCTGGGACGACTGGCGCGACTTCTCGCAAACCGTGATAGCGGCACAGCGTCGAGCGATTATAGCGATCATCCGCCGCCTTCCCGAGACGGCTTGGACCTCACGGCACGAAACACGCCGAATCCTGACCGAGGCTGTCGAAGACGTTGAATGGGACGAGGGCATTGAACCGATCTATGAGGCCTTGCGAGCGAAGGTCATCGAGAAGTCGCTCGCCTTCACGACCAACCCCGAAATCGAACCCACCAACCGAAGCTACCCATTCGCGCCCATAATCCGGTTCGACATTGGCTTTGCAACCGATGACCTTTACTCGGTCCGGCTGCCGCTGATCCAGGCATTCTTTCAATACTACTGGGAAGCAGGCGAAGCGGCATTCGCTGAAATACCCGCCATCTGGGAAGCTGCCAAGGCGCGCATAGATGCTGGCGAAAAGCGTCCCTCAGATGAGGAGGCCGCAGCGGCACGACGGACCTCTGGCTAGGAATTGACGCTCTGGAAGGCGGAGTGATTGAGTTATCTCCCACCGGATACGGAAGCCCGCTGTCATAGAAGCAGACCTTGGTTCACGCCTACCTGTGCTCCGATGTGATAAGCAGCCGGTGACGTCTCCCGACCTCTGGCCGGGACCGCGCTCTATTCCGCCTCGTGCGCTTGGGCCCCATCTTCGCGGGGCTCAGTGCGCCCGTGGCTTCACCGAGCCCCTGAGGGGTCTCGGCCCTTCGGGTGGCGATCGCTGACGCAATTTGCCGCGCACCGCGCTTACGCGCTGCGGCCATAGAGAGCGGGGCTTTTTGAGCGGCTCGGGCTTCGCCCGGGCCTTGCCTTTCCGTTAGCCCCGCCAGCTCTCGGTCCCGCCGCTCGCGGCCTGTTTGCCGCGCGCACGGTCGGCGACAAATGCCGCCGCCTCGGCGCGCGACTAACCAGGCCTGTCGGACCGCGGCTCCTGCGGGAGCCGTTTTCCGGTGCAGACGTCTCGGAGAGACGCCGGTTCACTCGCCATGTCGGCTTTTCGGCGATGTTGTGAGCTTGCCAAATGACCGCTCATGGGTGGATTCCGGTAATCAGAATGCCGTCAACGGAGGCGCTGTTCATCCAAGATAATCTCCGCTCCCGCCGAGACTTCGAAGTTACCGAATTCAGCGAGTTCTACCAATAAATCGACTATTGTAGAGCAATCGTAATTTTGAAGACAGTATACCAAGGTTCCGCGATTGTTCACTAGTTCCGGACGCTGAATTAGTTCCACGAGAGGCTGAAAGACTCTTTTGTCTTTCGTATCAGAAAGCTTCAGTGCAAGCGAGTATCGCTCCAAGTGACTGTCAGTCACTTCAAGGCGACGCAGCTTCTCCAAGATTTCAGTCTCGTTCATGGCGCCATTCTGGCCGAAGGCGCTTATGACCACAATGGGGTCGGTTGCAGAACGGCAGGATTTTTCCAGAAGCGAGGCAAAGCCGCCATACCGCTTTCGGGATCGCGCATCTGCTCCGCTCATGACGGTTGATGGGTGGATAGCGGAATTTCCGTTTCGACCTTGCCGAGACTTGCGCCGCATTCTAAACCATCGGCGACGGGGCGAAGCAACCTCCCGTTCAGGCCGAGAAAAGCCCAAGCGTTGCCTCGTAGCCTTGCCGTTGTTGGCAAGGTCTTTTGTGCGAGGTCATCTTGGCGTCATCGGCTCTCACCCATTCCGTCGCTTTTGTCGATCTGCTGCGGGCGTTCACCCGCATCGGCCTGCTCAGCTTTGGCGGACCTGCGGGGCAGATCGCGCTGATGCACCGGGAATTGGTGGAAGAGCGCAAATGGGTGGCCGAGGAGGATTTCCTCCACGCGCTCAATTTCTGCCACCTGCTCCCCGGCCCCGAAGCGCAGCAGCTCGCCACATGGATCGGGTGGCGGCTGCATGGATGGCGCGGCGGGCTGGCCGCGGGGCTGCTGTTTGTCATTCCGGGCGCGGCCATCATTCTGGCGCTGTCGGTGCTCTATGCCATTGCCGCCAATCTCGCATGGGTCGAGGCGCTGTTTCTGGGCGTAAAGGCAGCAGTGCTTGCGATTGTGGTGCAGGCCTTGTTGCGGATTGCCGGACGTGCGCTCGATACGGGATTGAAGCGTGCGCTGGCGGTGGCCGCGTTTGTCGGACTCTTCCTGTTCGATCTGCCATTTCCGCTGATCGTGCTGGGTTCCGGGGTGATTGGAATGGCGGTCGCAGCGTGGCGCCCTGCCCTGTTGGCGCTGAAACCCACAGCACCCGCTGGCGATTTGCCCGAACGACCATGGCGCAGCACGATCATTTCGGTTGCCCTTTGGGGAGCGGTCTGGGCCGCGCCGATGGTGCTGATTGCGCTGACGCTGGGGCAGGATCACGTGCTGTGGGAAATCGGCGTATTCTTCTCGCAGCTCGCCATCGTCACCTTTGGCGGGGCTTATGCAGTGCTCGCCTACATGGCGCAGGAAGCGGTGCAGGGCTTCGGGTGGCTACGTCCCGGTGAGATGGCCGATGGGCTTGGCCTTGCGGAAACCACGCCGGGGCCGCTGATCTTGGTGACGCAATTCGTCGGTTACCTCGCGGCCTTCCGTGCGCCGGAACCGTTCTCGCCTTTCCTCGCGGGATTGCTGGGGGCGGGGCTGACCACGTGGGTGACGTTCGCGCCGTGCTTCATGTGGATCTTTGCCTTCGCGCCGTGGATCGACCGACTGGGTAACGCTGTGCGGTTGAAGGGCGGGCTCGCAGCAGTGACGGCGGCGGTTGTGGGCGTCATCGCCAACCTCACCGCATGGTTTGCGCTGCATGTGCTGTTTGCTGAGGTGGGCCAGCGCCAATTCGGTCCGCTGCGGTTATACTGGCCGGACCCGGCGAGCTTCGAATGGCGCGCAGGCGTGCTGGCAGCGCTCGCCTGCGCACTGGTGTTCGGGCTGAAATGGTCGGTGCTGCGGGTTCTGATGGCCGCCGCGCTGGGCGGCATGGTTCTGGTTTTGGCAATCTGAGGAGGACGACATGAGCATCATCACACGCAGGCAAGCCATCGGCACAGCAGCCCTTTCGGCCACGGGCATCGCGCTGGCAGGAACGGCAAGCGCAGCTTCGGCGCAAGATCCTGCCGCAGCCGCTTCCCGTGCCGCTGCCTTTGCCGGCAAGCACACGCCGAAGCCGCTGCGGTTCAATCCGGCCAAGCTCACCGGCCTGTCCGAGCGGCTGATTACCTCGCACTGGGAGAACAATTATCAGGGCTCAGTGCGCGGGCTCAACACCATCGAGACCCGCCTTGCTGCCGCCATGGCCGATCCCGACTTTCCGCCGGTTGCCTATGCCGGGCTGAAGCGCGAGGAACTGCACCGCACCGGATCGGTGGTGCTGCACGAATATTACTTCGATGCGCTGGGCGGTAACGGCAATCCGGGCGGCTCGATCTACGAGGCGCTCGATGGCTGGTTCGGCAGCTTCGCCGCATGGGAAGCCGAATTCCGCCGCACCGCAATGTCACTGGCGGGCGGATCGGGCTGGTGCATCCTCAGCTACAACCGCCACACCAAGTCGCTGCACAATTACTGGGCCTTCGATCACATGCATGGTGCAGCCACCGGCGCGCCGCTGATCGCGCTCGACATGTATGAGCACAGCTTTCACATGGACTACGGGGCGGCAGCGGCGAAGTATGTCGATGCCTTCATGGCCAACCTTGATTGGGAGGTGGTGGAGGCACGGTATCAGGCGGCGATTGTGTGACTGGGCATTCTGCAAATCGGCTCTTGGTCCTTGCTTTGCTGACCCTTGCCGTTGGCGGAGCCTGCCTCGCAGTTCAGGGGCCATTGCCGGGCGACGTCGGGGCCACACGCAGATTGCAATCGCTGTTTGGTAATGCGCCGCGTTGGGCTGAATGGCTCACCGATACAGCCAAGCCGCCAATGGTGATTGCGACTATGGGGTTCGGGGCAGGGCTGGCATGGCTTGCAGCTGGCTGGCGCTCTGCGCTTTCTGTGCCGCTTGCCTTCGGCCTCGCCTGGCTGCTCGACAAGGGCTTGCGCGCTGTTATCTTTGCGCGGCGACCATCAGCGGATCTGGTCGCGGTGGCCAGCGCCAGCAGTTCGAGCGGGCTGCCCTCCACCTTCGGGCTCGTCTATGGAAGCATCTTCGGAGTGGTTGTCTTTGCGGCAGCAACGGGCAGGTCAGCGAATGGGCTGCGCGCCCTTGCGCTCGCTCTGATCTTTGCCGGAGTGGCGGCCCGGGTGGTGCTCGGAGGACACTGGTCGAGCCAGATGGTCGCCTCGGTTCTGCTGGGCCTGCTGGCGGCCGTTGCTGCAAGCGAAATAGCAAACCGATTGCTCATGAAGGAAGGCGCACGATGACAGAAGAACCCCGGCAGCACTGGGATCGGGTCTATTCCGACAAGGCACCCAGCGAGGTTAGCTGGTTCCAGAGCGAACCGCGCCCTTCGCTCGCCGCGCTTGCACGCTTTGATGTGCCTCACACGACACCTTTCGTCGACATCGGAGGGGGCGCCTCCAATCTCGTCGATGCCTTGCTGGCAAACGGGTGGAGCGATGTGACCGTGGTCGATATAGCCGCCCCGGCGCTGGAGGCGGCGCAAGCCCGACTAGGCGAGGCAGCAGTGGGCGTCCACTGGGAGGTCGGCGACATAACCCGCTGGAACCCGCGGCATCGCTACGGGGTATGGCATGACCGGGCCGTATTCCATTTCCTGACCGAGCCCGAGCAACGGGACGCCTATCGACGCGCACTGCTGGCCGGAACTGCGCCCGATGCACTCGTCATCATCGCCAACTTCGCGCCCGATGGGCCTGAAAAATGCAGCGGCCTGCCAGTGCAGCGCCATGATGCGGCAAGCCTTGCCGCTGCACTCGGAAGCGCGTTCACGCTGCTCGATAACTGGCGCGAGGAACACGTCACCCCGTGGGGCGATGCGCAGAAGTTCAGCTGGTGCGTGTTCCGGCGAGAGAAATAGGCCCTGTCGCAAGGCGCTCTGCCGGAACGCAGACTACGGCTCCTTCGCCTGGGGCTTCCTGCGCGACATTTGTGTGCGCAAGCGACATCGCGGCTCCCACCAGAATCAACGCCGGGCCATCCCCCAGCGCAGTCCTTGCGGCGAGCGGCAGCAGTTCGAGGCAGGTGGTGAAGATCCGTTCTTCCGGCAGGCTGGCGTTTTCGACCATCGCCACCGGCGTATCGGCGGCAAGGCCAGCGCGCTGCAATTCGCGGGCGACCAGCGGGGCTGCCGCCTTGCCCATGTAGATCGCCAGGGTCGCGGCAGGATCGGCCAGCACGCTCCAGTCCAGATCGAGCGGTTCGGTCCCACGCGCATGGGCGGTGACGAAGGTCAGCCGCCGGGCAAGCCCGCGCAAGGTCAGCGAGGTGCCAAGGCTGGCGGCAGCCGCGCTGGCGGCGGTCACGCCGGGACAGATGCGCGTCAGCACGCCAGCGGCGCGGCAGGCGGAGAGCTCCTCTCCTGCGCGCCCGAAGATGGCAGGATCGCCGCCCTTTAGCCGCACCACCCGCTCACCCTCCAAAGCGGCGGCGACCAGCAGCGCGTCAATCGCTTCCTGAGGTTTGGAATGGCGGCCGGATCGCTTGCCCACCGGCACCCGGCGCACGTGCGGCGGGATCAGATCGAGCACGCCGGGGCCGACCAGCGCATCGTAGAACACCACGCTGGCAGCAGCGATCAGGCGCGCGGCCTTGACCGTCAGCAATTCGGGATCGCCCGGGCCTGCGCCCACCAGCCACACCTCGCCCGGGGCGATCATGCGGCGGTGTCCAGTGCGCGTTCGCCCACGGCGGCCTGCCGCCGCGGGGCCAGCACCGCTTCGCGCAGCAGGAACAGGCGCCCGCCATCGACCTTCAGCGGGATGGTAGGCGTGCAGCCGCGATCATCGCCCAGCGCCTCGCCCGTGCGCAGCGAGATGCGCCAGTTGTGCAGCGGGCAGGTGACGCTGTCGCCGTGCACCATCCCCTCGCTGAGAGGGCCGTGCTTGTGTGGGCATTTGTTGACCAGCGCGAAATACTCGCCCCGGCTGGTCAGGAACACCGCAATTTCCTCGCCCCCTGCCACCGGCAGAGTGCGGGCGCTGCCAGCCTTGATCTGGGTAACGGGGCCAATATCGAGCCACTGGCCCACGGTATCGCTGTTCATCGTGCATTCTCCAGAGCAAGCGGGCGGACTTCGGCAAGGTGCTGGTGCAGATCGTGATGCGCTCCGGCGGCGCGGCCTGCCCAGGGATCGATCTGCCAGTATTTCTGCGAAAGCCGGAACCGCGCGGCGAGCCTGCCGATCCGGTCTGGATCAGTGAACAGCTGCGCTTTCAGCCATTCCAGACCCTTGCGTTCAATCCACGGCGCGGTGCGTTCAAGGTAATGCGCGTCTTCGCGGTAAAGCTGGATGAAGGCGAGGCAGTGCTCCATCGCCTCGACCTCGGTTTCGACCTTGCAGAGAAGATCGGTGACGCGCACCTTGATGCCGCCATTGCCGCCGACGTGGAGTTCATAGCCGCTGTCAACGCAGACGATGCCGAAGTCCTTGATTGTCGCTTCGGCGCAGTTGCGTGGGCAGCCGCTGACCGCGATCTTGAACTTGTGCGGCATGTAACTGCCCCAGGTGGCCTGTTCGATCTTCACGCCCAGCCCGGTGGAATCCTGCGTGCCGAAGCGGCACCATTCGCTGCCCACGCAGGTCTTCACCGTCCGCAGCGCCTTGCCATAGGCATGGCCCGAGACCATGCCTGCGGCATTGAGATCGGCCCAGACGGCGGGCAGATCCTCCTTCCTGATACCAAAGATATCGAGCCGCTGCCCGCCGGTAACCTTGACCATCGGCGCGTTGTATTTCTCCACCACGTCGGCGATCGCCCGCAATTCGCGCGGGGACGTGATGCCGCCCCACATGCGCGGGACGACGGAATAAGTGCCGTCCTTCTGGATATTGGCGTGAAGCCTTTCGTTGACGAAGCGGCTGGTTTCGTCATCCTCATATTCGCCCGGCCAGGCGCACAGCAGGTAGTAATTGAGCGCCGGGCGGCATGATGCGCAGCCTTCGGGCGTATTCCAGTGCAGTTCCTGCATGACCTGCGGGATCAGCTTCAATTCGCGTTCCACGATCAGGCGGCGCACATCATCGTGGGTGAAGCTGGTGCAGCCGCACAGGGTTTTCGGCCCGGCCTCAACCTCGGCGCCCAGGGTCAGGGCGAGCAGGCTTTCGACGATGTTGGTGCACGAACCGCAGCTGGCCGAAGCCTTGCAGGTCGACCTGACGGCGGCAACGCTGTGCGCGCCTTCGTTGATGGCGCAGATGACGGCGCCCTTGGACACGCCGTTGCAGCCGCACACCTCGGCATCATTGGCGAGCGCAGCCACGGCAGCATGCGGATCGCCGCCCGCGCCGCCTGCGGCATAGGCCTGCCCGAAGATCAGCGACTGGCGGATCGCGGCGATATCCTCTTGCCGGCGCAGCAGATCGAAATACCAGTTGCCGTCGGCCGTATCGCCGTAAAGCACCGCGCCGATCAGGCGGTTATCGCGGATAACAAGGCGCTTGTAGATGCCGTGCGCGGCGTCACGCATGACGATATCCTCGCACCCCTCACCGCCCGAAAAATCGCCGGCCGAAAACACATCGATGCCCGAGACCTTGAGCTTGGTGGAGGTGACGGAGCCTTCATACCCGCCTCCGCCACCGCTGCCGGTGAGGTGATCGGCCAGCGCCCGGCACATCTCCCAGATCGGCGCGACGAGGCCGTAGCAGGCCCCGCGATGCTGCACGCATTCACCCACCGCAAGGATCGCTGGATCGGACGTTTGCATGTGATCATCAACCACAATCCCGCGCTCGCAGGCGAGACCGGCGCTTTTGGCCAGCGCAGTCGCAGGCTTGATCCCGGCGGCCATCACCACAAGATCGGCGCGGATGCGGGTGCCGTCTTCCAGCACGATGCCGGCGACCCGGCCCGCCGCGCCAAGGATCGCCTTGGTGTTGGCGCTGGTGAGGATGGTGTGCCCGCGGCGTTCCAGTTCCTGCCGCAGCAGCCATCCGGCGGCTTCATCCAGCTGGCGCTCCATCAGGGTCGGCATCAGGTGCACCACGGTGACCTGCATTCCGCGCAGGGCCAGCCCGTGCGCTGCCTCCAGCCCCAACAGGCCCCCGCCGATCACCACCGCAGCGTTGCTGCCTTCACCCGCGCCCACCTCAGCAGCGGCGATCATGCGGTCGACATCGTCCAGATCCCGGAACGTCACCACACCGGCCAGATCATGCCCCGGCACCGGGATGATGAACGGATCAGAGCCGGTAGCGATCAGCAGCGTGTCATACGGCAGGGCAAGCCCCGAACGGGTGACGACCATGCGCGCTTCGCGGTCGATCCGCTCTGCCGGATCGCCGCTGATGAGCGCGATGGCGTTATCCGCATACCATTGCGGGCCGTTGATGATGATGTCGTCAAACGCCTTTTCGCCCGCCAGCACGGGTGACAGCATGATGCGGTTGTAATTGACCCGCGGTTCGGCGCCGATGATGGTGATATCGAACCGGCCGGGGGCGCGGGCCAGCACTTCTTCAACCGCGCGGCACCCGGCCATGCCGTTGCCGATCACCACCAGCTTTTCGCGGCTGCCGGACGTATCGGGGAAGGGAAAAATCGCGTTCATGCGCTGTGATCCTGTGCCGACAACGCACGCAAAAAAGCCGCCAGGTCATCCAAGGGACCGGCGGCGCCATTGCCACGTTGATTTGGGGAGAGAGTAAGGTCAGGCGCGTTCCTCCGTTGGAACGCTGACGGTTTGGAAACTACCCGAGTCGCATCGGCTTAACAACCTCCTTTTTGCATTGCAGCATGATCAGCGCATCAGCGCGATCACAAGCGCTGCGGCCAGACCTGCGCTGACCACCTGCCACAGCACCACCGGATTGCGCATCAGCAGCGGGGCAGGCTGGGGGTGGGTCAGCACGGTGTTGGGAACGCTGAGATCATGCACAAAGGCGCTGACCTCCTGATAACGCAGATGCGGTTCCACGTGCAGCGCATGGGCAAGCGCGGCGTCAACCCAGTCAGGCACGTCATCCCGATAAGTCACCACCGGCACATACCGCAGGCGGCGCTGGCGCGACAGGGTATCAGCCGCGCCCGCACGCGGGCCATAGGGCAGGTGCCCGGTCAGCAGATAATAGGTCATCGCGGCGAGCGAATAGAGGTCGCTCTGCTCGCTGGCCGGCAGGCCGCGATACAGTTCGGGCGCGGAAAATTGCAGGGTTCCGGCAAAGGCATCCTCGCCCGCCTGCGGCGCGTGTTCGGCCAGCCCGTCGATCCGGGCCGATCCCAGATCGATGATGATCGCGGTGCCATCGCCATCGATCATCACATTCGCGGGCCGCAGATCGCGGTGGATGATCTGCCGCCGGTGCAGCGCATAGAGACCGCGCGCCACCTGAGTAATGATGGCGCGCACGGCAGCGATATCGGCGTGCGGGTGATCGCGCTGCCATTGTTCCAGCGTGATGCCATCGCAATAGCCGCTGATGGCGTAGAGGTAGCGGCGCGGGCGGGTGCGGGGCG
>NZ_LSKG01000150.1:0-26055 GCF_001557005.1 Sphingomonas sp. CCH15-F11
CCCCCGCCGGCGCGCCGCCCGACGGCCCGGCCGCGCTGCTCGAACCAATGCTCGCCGCCGCGATCGCCGAGGGCATGGTGGACGACGCCGTCATCGCGGCGAGCGAGGCGCAGGCGGACGCGTTCTGGCGGCTGCGCGATTCGCTGTCCGACGCCGAACGCCGCGCCGGCCCGGCCGTCCAGCACGACATCGCGGTCGCGGTCGATGCGATGCCCGGTTTCATGATCGACGCCGCGCGCGCGGCCGAGGGGCGCTTTCCCGGCACGCATGCGACCGCCTTTGGTCATCTGGGCGACGGCAATGTCCATTTCCACGTCCGCGCCCCGGCCGGCGTCGATGCCGCCGCCTGGTATCGCGACGACGCGCCGGTCATCACCGCCTTCGTCCATGATCTGGTGACGGCGGCGGGCGGCACGATTTCCGCCGAACACGGCATCGGCCAGATGAAGCGCGACGAACTCGCCCGGCTGGCCCCGCCCGGGCGCATCGCGGCGCTGACCGCGATCAAGCGGGCGCTCGACCCGCTCGGCCTGTTCAATCCGGGCAAGCTCGTCGCGCTTGCGCCCGGCGATGCGACGCCATAGACGCGCTGCAAATTTCCCCAAATCAGGAGACGATGATGGCCAGCGCGCCGCAGCAGCAGCTTCCCTTGTTCTACAACCAGCTCGAACCGCTTTCGAGCCAGTCGCACGCCGATTACCGCGTGCGCGCGGCGCGGCTGGCGCCGTTCCTGGTCAATGCGCACGCGGTGCCGGTCACGGTCGAGGAATTCCCGATGGTCCAGCGCCGGATGCCGATCGTGTTCTCGATCGGTGACGACGGCGTTCCGCTCGGCCTGATGGGCCTTAACGAGGGGGTCAACGTCTTTTTCGACGAGACCGGCAAGCTGCTCGACGACGGGCTGTACATCCCGGCCTATATCCGCCGTTACCCCTATCTCCTCGCCCGGCTGCGCCCCGACAGCGACGAATTGTCGCTGTGCTTCGATCCGACGTCGGACACGATCGGATCGTTCGACGACGGCGAGCCGCTGTTCGTCGATGGCGAGCCGAGCGAGCTGACCAAGGGCATCCTGCAGTTCAACGAGCAGTTCGAACAGGCCGGCCAGCGCACCGCGTTGTTCATGAAGGAGCTGCGCGACCTCAAGCTGCTGATCGACGGCGAAATCTCGATCCAGCCGGACGGCGCACCCCAGCCGTTCATCTATCGCGGCTTCCAGATGGTCGACGAAAAGAAGCTGGCCGAGCTGCGCGGCGACCAGCTGCGCAAGATCGTCCAGAACGGGATGCTGCCGCTCATCCATGCCCATCTGTTCTCGATGGGGCTGATGCGCGACCTGTTCGAGCGCCAGGCGCGGCAGGGCAAAGTGCCCGGAATCACCGTAAACGCCTGAGCCGGAATGTGATTTGCGGGAAGGCACAGCCCGGCGGGTTGTTGCCTTCTTGCGATTTTCGACAGCCCGCCGCTTGAAAGCGCGGGACGTCTTCCTTATGTAGATCAGGCACGGCGCGCCCGCGTTCCCCCCTTTCGCGGGCCCGTGCGGCACATCCTCGGATGTGTCTCCTCCCTGAACCTTGGCCACCTCGTGCTTCGTGCACGAGGTGGTTTTTTATGTGCGGCGCGCCCGCTACTCGGCGGCGGCGGGCAGGACGGTGATCGCGTCGCCGATCGCGTCGATCAGCCGGCGGACCAGCCGCGCGCTGGCCGCGACACCCTCGGGGTCGGGGCGGTCGAGCGCGGGATCGAGATACAGCCGCCGGTCGAGCTCGATCTGGATCGCGTGGATGCCGCGTGCGGGATCGCCGTGCCGGTCCAGGATGTGCCCGCCGGCATAGGGCGCGTTGAGCGCCGCGCGCATGCCATGGCCGGCCGCCGCACCCTCCACCTGCGCGACGATGCGCGCGCCCGCCGACGTGCCGAACCGGTCGCCGATGACCAGCCGGGTCAGGTGATGCGGCGGCGCGAGCGGCGGCATGGAATGGAGGTCGATCAGCACCGCGACGCCGAACCGCGCCCGCGCCGCGGCCAGCAGCCGCGTCAGCATCGCGTGATAGGGTCGATGGTCGCGCGCGATCCGGTCGCGGACATCCTCGGCCTCGATCGGCCATTTCCAGATGTCGCCGACCGGGCTCACCCGGCGCGGGATCAGCCCCAGCCCGCTCTTCGCCTTGGCCGACAGCATTGCAAGCGCGCTCGCGCCGCCGGCCTCGACGCGGGGATCACGGTCGCGCTCGGCACGGTTCAGGTCGATCCACGCGCGCGGCCTGCGCTGGATCAGCATCGTTTCCGTACCGCGCGCGGCGCGCGCGACGGCGTCGACATGCCGGTCCTCCAGCGCGCGGATGGCGTCGACGGGCACGCGCAGCGCCGCGGTCAGCGCCGGGGGGTAATCGCGCCCGGCATGGGGCACCGACACGATGACCGGGGTCGCCGGCTCCGCCGGACCGATGATATCGAACGAGGGAATCGCCGCTGGACTGGCCACTGGTCCGGAATAGGGACTGGTCCGTCGACCGACAATCGGGCGCGTCTGGAAAATCTTTACCGGTTGCCGCATAGACGGTGCGGTCGCGGAGGTTGACGATGATCCGAATCTTGCTGGCGGAAGACGATACCGCCATGCGCGAATATCTGACGCGGGCGCTCGAACGCTCGGGCTATGCGGTGACCGCGGTCGACCGCGGCACCGCCGCGCTGCCGCTGATCGAAAGCGAGCCGTTCGACCTGCTGCTCACCGACATCGTCATGCCCGAAATGGACGGGATCGAACTCGCCCAGCGCGCGTCGGAAATCGTGCCGGCGATGCGTGTCATGTTCATCACCGGCTTTGCCGCGGTAACGCTGCGCGCGGGCCAGACGCTGCCGCAGGCGCGCGTCCTGTCCAAGCCGTTCCACCTGCGCGACCTGGTGATGGAGGTCGACCGGATGTTCGAACGCGAGAGCATTCCGTCGCGCAACTAGGGGCTGTTTCAGCCAGGCTGAGCCAGGCGCTTTACCGGCACCGATTTCGCAAAGCTGAAAACGTGTCTGGCGCACGACCGCGGCGTGGCGGCGCCGTCGCACCGAATCGCGCCAAGCGTCTTGCCAGCGCGCACGCGGCCCGTTATGGGCCTCACTCCCCGGCGGGCGTGTAGCTCAGTGGTAGAGCACTGTGTTGACATCGCAGGGGTCGCAAGTTCAATCCTTGCCACGCCCACCATCGAAAACCCCGCTTTCTCGGCAAGAGACGGCGGGGTTTTTGATATCCGGCGCTGATGTGCGTGATTTCCGGGGCGGCCGGGCGTCAGGGCGCGGCACGGCCGGTCGCGTCGGTGCTGTCCGCGATCTGGTCGAGCACCCAGCCCTGAGCGACATAGTCCCCCCGCATCGGCCCTTCCCAGCCGATGTTCATCCAATAGGCGCCGCTCCGCACCGTCGCCGCGGTGCCGGCATCCGCGCCGAGCCGGCTGAGCCGGTAAAGCCGGTCCGGTACCAGGCCGGCGGCGCGCACGTTCGCCAGCGGCTCCAGCCTGGAACTGCGATGGAGATAGGCGAGCACGACCATCTGTTTGCCGTCCGCGCTGCGATAGGCGACGGCGGACCGCGTGCTTTCGGGGGCGGGGCGCTCCAGGCGGAACAGGTCGCCGTGCTGGATGGTCGCGCGCACGCCCTTATAGGCGGCGACCCACTTCGCCGCCTCGGCCGCTTCCGCTTCCGTCCATTTGCGCAGGTCGACGCCGATGCCGAGCGCGCCCTGCATCGCGGACAGGAACCGGAACGCTAGGCTGGTGCGGCGGTCGTTGGCCCAGTGCGGACTTTCGGTCACCCAGGCGGTCATGATCTGGGGGGCATAGGCCTGGGTAAAGCCGTCCTGGATGAACAGGCGGTCGAACGGGTCGGTATTGTCCGACGGCCACACCCCGTCGGCAAAGCGCAGGATGCCCAGGTCGACCCGCCCGCCGCCGCCCGCACAGCTTTCGATCTCGAGCTTGGGGTGCCGCCGCTTCAGCTCGGCCAGGATCCAGTAGAGGCCGTGAACATAGTCGACATACAGCCGCTGCTGGTCTTCGGGCGGGGCGCCGATCCAGCCCGGCTCGGACCAGTGGCGATTATGGTCCCATTTGAGGAACGCGATGTCGTGCCGACTGACCAGCGCGTCGATCGCATCGAGCAGGTGCTGGCGCACATCCGCGCGCGCCAGGTTGAGGATCAGCTGGTTGCGCGATTCGGTGCGCGGCCGTCCGGGCATGGCGATGACCCAGTCGGGATGCGCGCGATACAGGTCGCTGTCGGGGTTGACCATTTCGGGTTCGACCCACAGGCCGAAATCCATCCCCAGCGCCCGGACCCGCGCGATCAGCGGGTCGAGGCCGGCCGGAAACTTGGCCGGGTTGACGACCCAGTCGCCCAGCCCCGCCTTGTCGCTGTTGCGCGCGCCGAACCAGCCATCGTCCATCACGAACCGCTCGACCCCCAGCCGGGCGGCGCGCTCGGCGAGCGCGATCTGCTGGTCGGCGGACACTGCGAACTGGGTGGCTTCCCAGCTGTTGTAGAGGACCGGGCGGGGCCGCGCGTCCGGCCCGCCGGGCAGGACATGGCGGCGCTGGAACCGGTGCAGCAGCCGCGAGGCGCCGCCCATGCCGTCCGCCGAATAGCCGCCATGAAAGTCGGGCGAGGCCAGGGTCTCGCCGGGCTGGAGCCGGTACCCGAAATCGAACGGGTTGAATCCGCCGACGACGCGCACGTCGCCCATCGCGTTGCGGTCCACGCTGATGCGCCACGACCCGCTCCACGCCAACGCGCCGAACCATACGGGCCCGCCGCTCTCGCTCGCCGACCCCGCGCGGTCGATCGCGAACCAGGGATTGGCCTGGTTGCTCGTCACCCCCCGGCGGCTTTCCAGCACGGTCGTGCCGCCGCTCACCGCGCGCAGCTGACGCTGCCATTCGGCGCCCCAGCGGCCCGACAGCGAATGGAGCCGGTAATCGTCGCCCTGCGGCAGCGTCCAGGCGGCGGCGGCGAACTGGTCGACACGCAGCGGCGTCCGCCCCGCGTTGCGCAGGCTGGCGGATCGGGTCACGATGCCCGTGTCCTCATCGATCCCGTAGGACAGGCTGACACTGACCGGGCGATCGATGTCGCGCAGTTCGACGATCAGCCGGCCGCCCTCCACCCGGTGCGCGTGATAGCGCAGGACCAGATCGCGCACCCCGTCGGGCCAGGCGATCTTCACCGCCGGTTCGGTGTACAGACGCCCGCCCCAGGCGGGAAACTCGAGCGGCGCGATCGAGTTGACCGGATCGAGCCCGGACAGGTTGGTCAGCGCCCGGGGCGCGAGCCGGTCGTCGCGGCGCAGCGCCGGTCCCCAATAGATGTGCTGGACCGCGCCATCGCCCGTCACCCCGAAGGCATAGGTGACCCCGCCGCCATCGAGGCGAAAGCTGCGCCCGTCATCGCCGACGCTGATCCGGGCCGACGCCGTCGCCGACCACAAAGCCGATGCAAATGCCGCGACCAGCAGTGCCGCCACACGGCCGCCAATCCGGCGCGCAACCCCTTGCACCCGCTCCCCCCAAATGCGTCGGACCATGCGTCGAACTACCCCCTGGCTGCCATGTTCAGAACGGCACGCCAGCATCGGGGACATTGTCTTCCTGGGTCAATGTCACGCCGGGCGGGCGCACTTCAAAGCCGGCGCGCCCGTTGCTGATCGTAACCGACGCCGGGTCGATGGCGAGCACGCGGAAACCCGCGCCGATCGGATCGCCGCGCCCGGCGTCGCGCGTCGTGCCGCCGTTCAGGCGATAGCGGATGCGGCCGGGGTCGCCGGCCTGCGTGATGGCGACAAGCTCGAAGGCCAGGCGTTCGTCGCCCGGCAGCACGACGCGCGCATCGACGGCCAGCGGCGGCTCAGTCAGCGGCAGGGAAGGGGGCTCGACCGCGGCCGGCGGCTGCACCACGGCGTCCGGCACGACCGGCGGCGGGGGTGGCGGGACGGCCGGGCCGGTAATCACCCGGCCCGGCGCGTCGTCGCCCCAGTCGTTTCCTGTCCAGACCGCAGCGCCGACCAGCCCGGAGAAGACGACGCCGGCCAGGATCCAGCGCCACCGCGGTTGGCCGCGTCGTGGGCGACCGGCCATGGCGTCGTGGTGTCGGCTCAGGGGGTCTGCGGCCGGTCAGCCGCGGGCAGCGTGTTGTTCCGGCCCCAGTCGGCCACGCCCGGACCGAACAGCGGCCAAGGCTTGCTCCCCAGATAAGCCGGCTTGCCCGGCGCATAGAGCGATGCCGGGAAGGTGCCGTTGGGATCGATTTCGACATCGGGCGTCACGACGGTTTCGCCTAGCCGGTTGGCGCCAACCTTTTTCACGATATTGGCACCGTTGTACGGACCCTGCGATCCGGTGGAGGTGTAATCGATCTTGGTGTCGATCTGGTCGTTGCCGACAATGGTGATCCCGAAATGCGTGAAGTTGCCGGAGGATGCCGGCCCCTGGAGCGCGATGCCGTTTGCACCGTTGATCCCGGGCCGGCGCAGCTGGTTGCGGTACATGGTGTTGTAGAGGCCCTGCGTCTCCAGCATCCCGGTGTCCGACCGCCCGTCAAAGATCAGCACCGCGCCCTGGTTGCCCTCATACAGGTTGTTGTGCGCGGTATAGCCATGCATGTCGAGGTCGCCCGAGGTGCCGAAATAGCCCGGCTCCGCGCTGTTATATGCCACGACGCAGAAATTGGTGCCGATGTGCAGGATGATGTGGTGGCGCAGGTTCCACAGCTTGTTGTTCGACACCTCGCAGATCGACACGGCGCCGACGTTGATGCCATAGGCCTTGCCCCCGTCCCCATAGCCGGCGACCGGATCCACCGAATTGTGAACGTCGTTGTCGGTGACGAGCGCGTTGTAGACGGAGCCAAGCGAAATCCCGCCGGACACAAGGTTCTTGACCTCCGTGCCCCGGACATGCGCGTTCCAGGCGTAGCGGATGAACAGATTATGAGTTCCCGCGGCGGCATTGCGGGTCCGCGTGATCGTGAAATTCTCGAACGCCACATTCTGGATCATATTCACTTTGACGAAACGCGGCTGGCCGGGAACGGTCGCGGTGCCGTTGTAATTGAGCCCAAGCCGGCTGGCGAAGGTGACGCGGCGCGTCGCCGGGTCGATCGCGGTAACGCGCAGGAACTGTTGCCAGTTGTGGCCGCTAAAGCCGTTCGACCGCGAATTGTCATAGACGCGCAGGATGTCGTTCACCGCGATGCCCGACACGTCGGCGGCGATCATATAGTCGTCGCCGCGCATCGGCACGTTGGTGATGGTACCGATTTCGGTCGAAAAGCCGCCGCCCAACAGCGTGAACTGGGCATTGGCACTGCTGGGCGCGGAGATGACGAAGGTCGTCAGCCCCTTGCCCGCACCGCGGATGACGATGTTCGACCGGCTGATCGTCACCGACTTCTTCAGTTCATACTGGCCGGCGGGGAAATAGATCACCATCGGGTTGGGGCTGGAGGCGGCAATGGCCATGATCCGGTCGGCGACGTCGCTGCCGTCGTTGGGGACGATGACATTCGCCGCACCGACCAGCGATGCGTTGGTGACGTCACGCACTGTCCAATAGGTGCTGCTGAAGGTCGAACGCGGGTTCCAGCCGCCAAAGGTGGGCAGATAGTCGGTCGGCACCTCGCCATAGCTGATCTGGGCGTTCGCGCCGCCGGACCAGCTCATGCCCAGTCCGGCCAGCAACAGGCACAGCATTGCCGCGATCCGTTTCATCATCCTCGCCTCCTGTCGGCGGCGGAATGCCGCTCTATTTGAACGGATCGTTATGACAGTTCCGATTTGAGATCAATCTCAGAAGTTCATTCCGGGCATCGCATCACAAACTAAAGGCAAATCCCAGAAAGTAGCGGCGATCGTCGAGGATCGTCGTGACCCGCCGTGCCGCGATGCCGTCGTAACGGATTTCAGGCCGTTTCAGCAGGTTCTGGGCATCGAAGGTCAGCCGGAGGCCGCGGCGCAGGTCGAACTGGAACGATCCATCGAGCTGGTTCTGGTCATCGATATAGCGGCTGCCGCCGGCGGCCACCGACTGGACGTTGAGGAGGTAGCCGCTGCGCTGGGTATAGGCGAGGCGCGCGGTGACCGGGCCCTTTTCATAATAGCCGATCAGGCTGAAGCTGTGCTTGGACAAGAGCGGCAGCGGCAGGGTGCGCTGGGTCAGCGGGTCGACGATCGGCGTCCGGCTGCTGGCATAGGTATAATTGGCCTGCACGCCCAGCCCGTCGAACGGCGCGGGCAGAAAGCTCAGCTGGTGCTGATAGTTGAACTCGACGCCGCGTACCCGCCCGTCCGAGCCGTTCTGGGGCCGGGTGATCAGAAACGTGTTGCCGGTGCCGTTGGCGTTGATGAACCCGTCGATCGTCTCGACCGTCGAAACCAGCGAGGTGAAGGACTTGACGCTCTTGGTAAAGGCGGTGACCGCGAGCAGGTTGGCGCGCCCGAAATACCATTCGAGCGACACGTCCGCCTGGTCGGCCTGATACGGGTTGAGCAGCGGATTGCCCCCCGTCCCGGTCAGGTTGACGATGTTGATGTTGACCCCGGGCGCCAGGTCGCTGAGCGGCGGCGTGGCGAGCACGCGCGCGCCCGCGACGCGGAGCAGGAGGTCATCGCGCAACTCGAAGATCAGCGTCGCGCTCGGCAGGAACTCGTCATAGCTGCGGTCGTACCGGATCGGCAGGAAGCCGCCCTGGTTGGCGGTGAAGCCCAGCGCCTCGCGGTTGGTGCTGATCCAGCGGACGCCTGCATTGCCGCGAATGTCGATGCCGAACAGCGTGCCGTCCAGGTCAACGCGGCCATACAGGGCATGGGTGCGCTGCTGGACATTGTTGCTCTGGCCCACCGAACGCTGCGGCGTATAGCCGAACCCGGCGCGCAGCGCCGCCAGGTCGACCGACCCGCCCAGGAAGTTGTTCGGGAACAGCCCGCTCAGCCCCTCGAGCAGGTTGGTGTCGCCGAGCCCGGTGTAGCGAAGTCCGGGAATCTCGTTGGCGGTGACGATGCCGTCGCGATTGGTGTCGGCGATGGCGACCGCGCCGGCGAGCGTCAGCGGCGCATCAAATCGCTCGGTGTTGAAGCCGCGATCCTCATAGCGATAGCCGACCGCCACCGCCTTGAGCAGCCCTGCGCCGATATCGCGCACCAGGTCGACGCGCGCCGCCTTGGCATCGTTGTCGATGGTGTTGAAGCCGTCGACCAGGCCCGACAGCTGGTAGTTGGTCGGATCGTTGACGTCGAAATTGCCGGTCAGCGCATAGGAAGGCACGTCGGTCGGCGACAGCAGGTCATAGGTCACGTCGACGGTCCGCCCGGCGCGCGGGACGACGATCGGCGTCGCGCTGTTGCCGGTGACCGGCGACGTGCCCGAGCTCAGCGAAACGTCCGCCGAGATGCGCCAGTTGTCGGGCGTCCAGGTGACGTTGCCGCCCAGTACGTAGAGTTCGGAGCGGTCCTGTTCGTAATAGATCAGCGGCCGCTGGATGATGCCGGCGAACCGGCCGGAAGTGACCGTGTTGCCCGTCCCCACGCGGGCACCGACGTCGTTATCGTTCAGCAGCGTCTGGAACCGCTGCGCGCCGGCGAACGCGTCGAACTGGTTGTACGTGCCCTCGATGTTCACCTCGAGCGTTTCGACCGGGCGATACTGCACCGCGCCGCCGATCGTCAGGCGATCGGCACGGCGCGGCAGGCGGATCATCGCGAACCGGGCCGGGCGGTACAGCCCGGGATCGTTGACGCCGTCGCCATTGCCGTCGACGCCGCCGGTCAGCACATAGTTGGACAGCTCCTGCGTCTGCTGCTCGTTGTAGATCTTCTGGAACGCAACGTTGAACAGCACGCCGACCCGGTCGTCGAACAGCCGGGTCGACGCCAGCGCCGACCCGCGAAAGCCGTATTTCTCGGCGATGTCGGCATATTGCCCCTGGGCGCGCAGCGCGAAGGTGCCGGCGGGCAGGTCGAGCGGCCTTTTGGTGCGCAGATTGACGGTGCCGCCCAGGCCACCCTCGATCTGGTCGGCGGTCGGCGATTTGAACACGTCGATCGCGGCGATGATGTCGGGGCTCAGCACGTCGAGCGCGGCCGAGCTGTCCGGCGTCGGCCCGACAAAGGGCCGGTCGTTGACGAGGACGGTGTTGAGCGAGATGCCGCGAATGGTGAAATTCTGGCCCTCGCCGTTGCGGCGGGTGATCTGCACGCCGGGAATGCGGCTCAGCGTTTCGACGACATTCTGGTCGGGCAGCTTGCCGATATCCTGGGCGGAAATCGAATCGACGATCGCGACGGCATTGCGTTTGGTCTCGATCGCCTCGGCGATCGAGCGGCGCAGCCCGACCACGACGATCTCGTCCTGCGTTTCCGGCTGGGCCGCCGGCTCGGCCGGGGGCGCATCCTGCGCCAGCGCGGGCATCTGCCACAGCGCCGAGCTCGCCATCAGGCCCATGGCAACACGAACCCAACCTCTCATCATCAATCCTCTCCCCGACGATTATGCTTATAACCTATCTGATATGTTAAAGCCTGTCGTCGGTCAATGCTTGCCCTGTCGGATTCTTATCTCATATGTGAGATGGGCGACCGATGACGTGGGCGAGGCCAAAAATGCTTGAAATGGAACGGATCAATCCGGACAAAGCGCTTCTGTCCGACATTGTCGCCCAGCGCCTGACCCAGCAGATCATCGCGGGCGCGATGATGCCGGGCGACACCCTGCCTTCGGAAGGCGACATCTGTCGCGCGATGGGGGTCAGCAAGCCCGTGGTTCGCGAAGCGGTGCGCAAGCTCGCGGCGCTCGGCATCGTCGAGATCCGCCAGGGCAAGGCCAGCACGATCGGCGAGCTGGCACCCGAACCCGTGCGTCAGATGCTGCGCTTTGCGATGCACATCAATCCCGACGGGCTGAACGAGGCGGTCGACCTGCGTCGCGCGATCGAAACCCATGCCGCGGTGCGCGCAGCGGAGTACATCACCGATGAGGAGATCGACCGGCTCAAGCAGGTGCTGGCGCAGATGGAGGGTGCGCTGGCCGACCATGACCGGTGGGTGGCGCTCGACCTCGAATTTCATCAGCTGATCGCGCGCGCGTCGCACAATTCGCTGATCGCGTTCATGATCAACGCGCTGTCGGATTCGATGCGCGAGGTGATCTCGACGCTGCATGCCCAGATCAAGGTGCGCGACGACCGGACGGTCGAACGTCACCGCGCCGTCGCAACCGCGATCGCCGCGCGCGACCCGGCGGCGGCCGAAGCGGCGATGCGCGATCATTTCGCCGCCACCCGCCCCGTGATCGAGGCGATCATGGCGGAACGATCGGGGCGCTAGAGGCGTCCGTATTTCTGGTATACCGCCTCGGTATCCGGATTTTCCGCGAATTCGGTCCGCGCCGAATTCTCCAGTCCCGCCAGACGTTCGGCAGCTTCCAGCACTGCGACGGTCAGGGCCTTCGGGATCGCAAGGACGCCGTCCTGATCGGCGAACATGAAATCGCCCGGATGCACGGTCACCGTCGCGCTCATCGCCCCGCGCAGCGTGATCGGCACCTGCCAGCGATAATAGGACCACCGCTTCTTCGCCTCGACCGGCGAACGATAGCGCGCGAAGACCGGGAACCCCATTTCGCGGAGCAGGCGGACATCGCGGACGCCGCCGTCGACGATCGCGCCCACCGCGCCGTGCTTCACGCCAAGCGTCGCGTTCATCTCGCCATAATGGGCGACCCGGACGTCGAAGCCGCAGTCGCGCACGTCGACGCACGGGTAACGCATCTCGCTGAACAGCCGGATGCGGCGCTGGCTCAGCTCTTCGTCGCCCATCGGGTCGGACACGCCCTGGATGGTGAAGGCGGGGCCGACGACCACCGATCCGGGCTCGATCGGCACCAGGTCGGTCGCTAGCACCTGGTTGGGATACCCCATTTCGTCGAGCACATCATAGATCGCGCCACCGTAAAGCCGGGTATAGCGGACACGCAGGTCCTCGACCGCCGCTACATCCATCGATTGCCCGTCATCCCGCACGCCTGTCATTTTCACTCCCCTCGCGCATATTACCAATCACATATCGGATATGTTATTGGCATTCAAGCCGGAGCAGGCGGTGGAGGATGCAGGATGCCGAGCGGATGGGCTCAGCGTGCGCGACCGACCGTCGACCAGCGCCGAATGACGGCTTCCGCGGGTTTGCCCTGCACGGTGAAACCCGTGTCGCCGCCGGGTTGGGCGTAATGCGGGCGCTGCTGCTGCTCGTCCCATTTCCACAGCTGGCAACCCGCCCACCACGGCTCGTTCCAGAAGGTGCGGAACATGCCCTCCAGATAATTGGCCTGGACCATGCCGTCATAGGGGGCGGCGTTGCGATACTGGCCCGTCGACTTCATCCCGCCCTTGACCGACCGGATGCCGGCCTCCGACCAGAACAGCGGCTTGCCGATCGCGGTCGCGATTTCGCGATACTGCGCCCGCAGCGGAGACAGGACGCGGACCACGTCGTCCGGCGTCGGCGATTCGGGCTCGGGCAGGTCGGGGTAGAAGCTCAGGCCGACATAATCGACCTCGCGCATCCATGCCTGCACCGCCGGATCCTTCATCGAATCCTGATGCGCCGCGACGCACAGCGGCCCGCGATAGACGTCGCGCACCTTGGCCACGGTCTGTCGCCACAGGTCGGTCTGCGGATAGGTGCCGACCAGCTCGGCACCGACTGCGAACGCCTCGACATCCAGCATCGTCGCCATGCGCGCATAGTAGAGCATCGCCTCGTTCATGCTGGCGAACCAGGTCGGCCAGTAGTTGTTGGTCCGCCCCAGGATCTGCTGGTCGTCGAGGGGCGGGAAATTGATCCGCCCGCGCCAGCTGCTGTCCTGAATGTCGAGCAGCGGCTTGAGCAGCACCTTGATCCCGCGCTTGTGGAAGCGGTCGATCACGGCGGCGAGCTCGAGGTCGTCGGCGGTGTAGGTGAAATCGCGGTACATCCGCAGGCTGCCGATCGTGTCCTGCATCAGCATGACGATCAGCGACACCCACTTGACCCCGATATCGGCCATCGCATCGACATCGGTCGCGCCCTTGGCGCGGAAATAGCCCTGCTTGGCCAGATAGCCATAGTTCATGCCGTGAAAGAACAGCCCATGGTCATCGCCGGGCGCGGCGCGCGCCGTCCCGGCGATGATCCCCGGAACGACCGGCAAGGCCATTGCACCCGTCAAAATGTCTCGCCGGTTCATTTCCGCTTACTCCTTCGTCGTTCAGTAACTGGGGCTGGCGTCGCGTCGCGCCTTCTGGTCGAGATACAGCGACTGCGGCTCGAGCGTGGCGCCCTGGTTGATCAGCTCGGCAAAGTCGGCCGGGGCGAGGAACGCCGCGCCGTTCAGGTTGAGGCTGGCCGTATTGCCCCGCGTCCCGATGACATAGCCGAACCCGAACTGGTGAGAACGCACGAACACGTTCGTCCCCAAATCGTCCTTGATCAGGTTCCAGAAGACATTCTGGGTTCCCGTCACGCCCCCGCCGTTGCTGGTGGTGCCGCGGTTCTGGCTTTCCCAGCCCGGACCGACGATGCGCATGCCGTCGACCAGATTGGCGTGCGCCAGGCTGCCGTGATAGTCCGAAACCGAAACCGGGTTGATCGACGCGCCGCCCAGGAGCACGTTGCCCGATGCGGTCAGGTCAGACATCTGGAAATTGTGCCGCCCGCCCTCGGCATAGGCGTTGCGGATCAGGTTCTCCTGCGCCGACACAAAGAACAGATAGCCGTTGCCGCTGCCCAGCCGGTTCTGTGGAAACGAAATCGAGCAGTCGAGCACCGAAATGCCGCGCGCCGACCGCGTGATCGCGATGCCCAGCGACTGGATGTGATAGGTTGCGTTCGCCTGCGGCTTGAACGTGCGGACATTGCGGATCCACCCGTCCATCACCCCGGTCACCCGGATCATCACCGCGTTGCTCGTTTCATAGGCGGCGGTGCCGCGGGTGTTGATGTCCGCATCGGTCAGGCCGGGCTGGGTGTTCTCGCGCATCGCGAGATACAGGTTCTCGATCCCGACATTGGTCGATACCGTGCCGGTCCGGTAGATGCGCGGGTTGTTGCCGGTCGTCGCATCGGGATTGAGGATGTAGCGCACCGGGATGTCGAGGCGCAGCTGGTTGCCGGGCAGGATCGCCTCGATCCGCCGCATCGCCACCTGGCCCTGCGCCCAGTTCGCCGATCCCCAGCAACCATTGGCGTTGCAGCCGTTCTGGTTTGGTCCCATGCCGTGCAGATCGCGGAACGCCGGGGTCAGATCGGTCCGCACGATGATCGACTGGCCGACCGCCAGCCCCGCGGTCGATGCGACGGTGATCGTGCGCGTCGGATCGTTGGTCGCGCTGGTGACCGCGACGGGCGTCGTCGCCTGGTCGGTGAACCAGATGTCGCGATTGTCGGTCGGCCCCATATCGATCATGCGCTTGGCGCGCATCACCGGATCGTCGTTGAAGACGTAGGCCTGGGGCGTGCCGGATGCGTTGGTCTGGCCGCGCAGGATCACGTTGCTGCACGGCAGCCGCAGCGCATAGGGCGCGGTGCCGACCGGGCGGATGCGATAGCCGCCGCCGGGCAGGAACACGACGCCCCCGCCCGCCGCGCAGACCGCATTGATCGCGTTCTGGATCGGGGTTGTGGCGTCGGCAGCATTGGGGTTGCTGTTCGCGCTATAGCTATTGTCGGCCCCGAACTGGGTGACGACGTTCACCTGATGGCCGTTGTTGAAGCTGGTCGGGATCGGCGCGTCGCCCATCGCATAGCCGGCGTATGAGAAGTCCTGAAGGAAACGGCCGGACGAATCCTTGTTCCCGCCCTCATAGAGCGGAAGCCAGTTGGCGGGATAGAGCACGCTGCGAACGGTGCTGGCCGACTGGGCGGCGACCGTCGACAGGGCCGAAAGCCCGTCTCCGGTCGCCGGCAGCCGCACGGCACCCGCGGAGGTTGTCGCTGTTCCGAGCCACCCACTGCTACTCGCCAGCGCCGCGCCGGCCAGCGCCAGCCCGCCTAACACCAACGCCACATATCGTCTTGCCATCTCGCCTCTCCCAGTGCCCGCACGTGCTTTGTGCACGCCGGTATCAGACTTAAGATATCCGATAGGTGACGGCTTGCCAATGGCAGGGGTTCAGTAGTTCGGATTGGCGTCACGCTTTGCCTTTTGGTCGAGGTAGAGCGAGGTGGGGGTCAGGTTGACGCCGTTGTTGAGCGCCTCCACCCAGTCCGAAGGTGCCGAAATTGTCGGCCCCCCCACATCGACCGACGCGGTGTTGCCCCGCGTGCCGATGATGTAGCCCCACGCGAACTGCTCCGACTGGATGAAGATACCGCTGGCGGTGTCGCCCTTGATCACGTTCCAGAACACATTCTGGGTGCCGGTGATGCCCGCGCCGTTGCTCGTCGAGCCGCGGTTGATCGTCTGCCAGCTATTGCCGATCGTAGTCACGCCGTCGATCAGGTTGGCGTGCGACAGGGCGACGTGGAAGTCGTTGGTGCCCTCCGAATTGATCGTGCTGCCGCCCAGGATGACGTTGCCCGACGCGCTCATGTCGGTGATCTGGAAATTGTGCCGGCCGCCTTCGGTCACGCTGTCGCGGATCAGGTGATCCTGACCGGCAACGACCATCAGATAGCCGTTGCCACCGCCCAGGCGGTTCTGCGGGAAAGACATCGAGCTGTTGAGCACCGAGATGCCCCGCGTCGACGCAGACAGCGCGATGCCGATCGAGGACAGGTGGAAATTCTGGGTGTTCACCGCGGGCCGGAAACTGTGGACGTTGCGGACCCAGCTGTCCTTGGCCCCGGCGAAGCGGATCGCCTGCGCGCCGCTCGTCTCGTACGCGGCGGTGCCGGGCGTGTTGATCACCGAATCGGTCAGGCCCGGATTGGGATTTTCCCGCATTCCGATCGCGATGTTCTCGATCCCGACATTATAAGTGGCCGGCGTCGTGCGGTAGGCGCGCGGGTTGTTGCCCGTGCTGGGATCGGGATTGAGCAGGTAGCGGATCGGCGCGTCGAGGCGGATGCGGTTGCCCGACAGGATCGCCTGTACCGTGCGGTAATAGAGCAGGCCCTGGCCCGATCCGTCCCACCAGCAGCCATTGGCGGTGCAACCGTTGATGCCCGCGGTCATGCCATGCTGCGCCTTGAACGCCTCGGTCGTGTCGGTGCGGATGACGATCGGCGCGCCGACCTGAAAGGCGCTGGTGCTGCCGACGGTGATGATCCGCGTCGGATCGGTCACCGCCTGGGTCACTGGCGTCGGGGTAGACACCTGCGACGTGTACCAGATGAACCGGTCGTCGACCGTGCCGACGAAGATGACCCGCCGCGCGCGCATATTGGCCAGGTCGTTGAACAGGAACGTCGCCGGCCTGCCCTGGGCATCGACCGCGCCGCGCAGGATCAGGTTGTTGCAATTCAGGTTCAGCGCGGCGGTGTTCGTCCCCTGCGGCCGGATGCGATAGGTGCCCGCCGGCAGGAAGACGGTGCCGCCACCCTGGGTGCAGATCGCGTTGATCGCGGCCTGGATCGCGTTGGTGGCGTCGGCCGAATTGGGGTTGGTCGTCGCGTTATATGTGTTGTCAGCGCCATATTGCGTGACCGCGTTGACCATGCGGTTGTTGCCGAAGCCCGTCGGGATCGGCTTGTCGCCATTGGCGTAGCCCGCATAGGAAAAGTCCTGGAGGAAGCGGCCGGCCGCGTCCTTGCTGCCGCCTTCGCCCACCGGCAGCCAGCTGTCGGGATAGAGCGCCGACCGGATGAGCGAAGTGACCTGGTTTGCGAAGGTCGGCAGTGCCAGCTGAGCGGCGGCCTCCGGCTGCGGACTGGTGAGCGTGCCCGACGGTGCGCTCGCCGTAAACGCGAGCGCACCGAGCGCCAGGAGGCAGGTCCCGCCGACAACGGCGCCGAGCGAATGCGCGTGCTTCATCGTGAACTCCTGTAAAAAAAGAGCCCGCCGAAGCGGACTCAAAGTGGGAGAGAGGTCAGAAGTTGAAGGATGCGCCGAAATAGAAGCGCCGGTCGTCGCGCCATGCCGTCGCCAGCCTGTTCTCGGTGCCGATGAACAGGGTGCGGGTCGATCGGGTCAGGTTGATCGCGTCGACCGTCAGCGTGAAGTTGGGCGAGATCTTGTACGAGGCCGAGGCGTCGAGCTGGCCGTAATCGTTCTGGAACACGCTGCCCCCCTGCGATGCCGATTGCTGCACGGACAGGAACTTGCTGCGATAATTATAGGCGACACGCAGGTTGACCCCGTCGCGTTCGTAATAGCCGACGAGATTGTAGCTGTGCTTCGACAGGTTGGGCAACGACAGCCGTTCGCCGCTGAACTCGTCGATATTGGGGGTCGAGCCGTTGGCATAGGTGTAGCTGAGGTTGAGCCCGAGCCCGTCGAGCGGCGCGGGCAGGAAGGTGAAGGCGTGGAAATAGTTGAACTCCACGCCCTCGATCTTGCCGTCGCTGCCGTTGGCGGGCCGGCTGATGATGTAGAGCGAGTTGGTCGTGCCCGGCGCGATGATCTCCGGATGATCCTCCTCGACCTGGATGGTGCGGGTAAAGGCGGACACGTCCTTCTTGAACAGCGCGACCGACAACAGGCTGGCCTTGGCGAAATACCATTCCGCCGACAGGTCGTACTGCGTCGCGGCATAGGGATCGAGCAGCGGGTTGCCCGCGCTGCCGGTGTTCGATGTCGGGTTGAACGAAATGCCCACGCCGGTGAGCGACAGCGGCGGGCGGGCGATCACCTTCGCGGCGGCAAGGCGGACCTGGAAGTCAGGCGTGAACCGGGCCGACAGGTTGGCCGAGGGGAGCCAGTTGTTGAAGGTCGCGCCCTGCTCCACCGGCAGGGTGGTCGTCGCGTTGACCAGGCTGAACCCCCGCGACAACCGCTCGCTGCGGACATAGCGGACGCCGGCATTGCCGTTGAGCTCGATCCCCGCGATCTCGCCGCCGAACGTCGTCATCGCGAAGCCGGCATAGGTATCCTGCTCGACGTCGAACAGCGTCTGCTGCTCGAGCGCCAGGTCCTGGGCGGTGCGGTTGCGGCCGAAGCGCGCGACAAAGGCGTTGATGTCGAAGCTGCCGACCAGGATCGTGCGGGGAAAAGCGCCGTCATATCCCTCGAACAGCGTGTTGGACTGGCCGTTATAGGCGAGGCCCGCAATTTCGTTGCCGCGCAGCGTGTCGCCCGGCGTCGGGTCGCCCGCCGCCAGCTCCGCCGGGGTATGCGTCCGGCCGACGACGCGCTGCTCGAGCGTCTGGCGCTCGTAGCGTCCGCCGACCTTGAACGATTTGATGAAGCCCCAGTCGACTTCATAGGTGGCGTCGAAATCGACATCGCGCCCGCGGTTGGTCGTCAGGTAATTATTGTCGACGACGGTGAAGCCCTCGAAGTTGCGCGGGTTGGTAACGTCAAAGTTCGACGAGATGTTGTAGTTGGGCATCGGCGCGTCGGCGGTCGACCAGTCATAGGTGACGCTCGCGGTCTGGCCCGCGGCCTGGCGCAGCACGACGACGAAGTCGTTGCCGGCATAATAGTTGGCGCTGCCCGACGTGCCGTCGTTCGCGCCATCGGCGTCGCCGAGCGAGATGCTGCCGTTGACGTTCAGCGTCAGCGGACCAGATTCGAAATTGACGTTCAGCTGGTGCGCGTTGGTTTCGGTCAGGCTGGGGCCGCTGAAGATGATCGGGCGGATCGTCACGCCGTTCACCGTCGCCTGGTCGATCGTGCCGTCGGCGAGCGCGACGACATTGGTCAGGTTATTGGTGAACAGGATCTGGTTGGCGTTGCGCGTGCGGTCGGTTTCCGACCGCGAATAGAAGCCGTCATAGGTGAAGGTCAGCGAATCGATCGGCCGGAACTGGACGGTGCCGTTGAGGCCGAACCGCTCCATCTGGTAGCGCAGATCATAGGTCTCGATCCGGTTCGGGCGGAACAGCCGCGGTGCGCTCGCGCCCGGACCGGTGGCGGTCAGGCCGTTGACCTGGGAATAGCCGCGGGTGAACAGCCCATAGGTGCGGCCGTTGAACACCGACCCGGTGGTGCTGACCAGCACGCCCAGCCGCCCGTCGAGCAGCTGGCCACCGACCGCCAGCGCGCCCTTGGCACCGAACCGCTCCGACTGGTCGCCATAGGATCCGTTGATCCGCCCGGCGAACAGCATGTCCTTCAGGTCGAGCGGGCGGCGGGTCTTGAGATTGATCGCCGCACCCAGCCAGCCCTCGATGATATCCGCCGACGGTGATTTGATCACGTCGACCGACGCCAGGATTTCTGACGGAAAGTCGTTCAGATTGGGGTCGCCGTTCGACGACGCGCCGATGAAGTTGCGGCCGTTCAGGAGCGTGCGGTTCAGGTCGATGCCGCGCACGTTGATCCGCGATCCCTCGCCCTCCAGCCGGGTGATCTGGACGCCCGGAATGCGGCTCAGCGTTTCGGACACGTTCTGGTCGGGCAGCTTGCCGATATCCTGGGCGGAGATGCTGTCCAGGATGTTGGCGGCGTTGCGCTTGGTGTTCAGCGCATCGGCGATGCTGGCGCGGATGCCGGTGACGACGATGTCGTCGGATTCCGCGGGCGGTGCCTCATTGGTCTGGTCGGGTGTATCCTGCGCGGCTGCCGATGCCGACCAGAACAGGCTTGCCGTCGACATCGCCAGCATGCTGGGCGCGAGTCGAATCAGGCGCGTACGGACCGTTCGCATATTTTCCTCCCCTATCGCGGCGGTCCGGCTTACGCCGAATCTCACCGATCGTTCCAATATGGGTGGAAGTCATATGCGGTTCTGTTTTGGACCTCAAGCCCTTATTCATTCCTATTTGAACATGGCCGACAAAGTTCAGATTGCTCCGAGTGATTTCGACAGATTCTGGGACGCGGCGATCAGCAAGGGCATGATTCGCCGCTCCTGCGCCATGCTGTCGGGCTGCGCGAAATAGGTCACGCTGATTGCGGCGATCGCCGTGCCGTCGAACCCGAATACCGGGGCTGCCAGCGCGTGGACGGCCGCATTCCATTCCCCGCGGTCGCGGCTGATGCCTTCCGCCCGGATTTCCGCGAGCGCCGCGCGGATGACCGCGGGATCGGCCATGGTCGCTGCGGTGAAGCGCTCGAGCTCGCCCGAAAGGACGCGCTCGACCAGTGCCGGCGGCGCAAAGGCGAGCAGCAGCTTCGAGGCCGCACCCGCGTGCATGGCAAAGGTGCTGCCGACCCGCGACGTCGGCGCCATGTCGCGGCTGCTTTGCACAACGTCGACGACCTCGGCGCGATCATCGCTCACGACGCTGAGCTTGCACGTCTCGCCCGTCTGCGCGGCGAGTTCCGCAAGCACCGGATGCGCCGCCTTCAGCAAGTCCGCCCGGCTCATGTCGCGCCGGACGCCCTGGGCCAGCGTGATCAGCCGAAAACCGAGGCGAAACCGCCCGTCCGCGAGCTTGCCGACGATGCCGCGGGCGGCAAGCGTGTTGAGAATGCGGTATACGGTCGATCGCGGTACGCCCGTCGCGTCACAGATCGCGCCGATGCTTTCCCCCTCTTCGGACCCGTGCAACAGGTCCAGAATATCCAGCATCTTGTCGATGACCGGAATGCGGTGGACGGACTTTCCCCGGTCTTGATCGCTTCCATCCGCGTTCATGGTCTCGTTCAGCATGCTCAGGCCCTTCGCTGATCGCGGCATATTCAGCATCTGAACCCGACAAGCAAGCCGCTGCCCCGTCACCATTATAACTCGATTGACATCAGTTCATTACTGGAACATCAAGCACGCAAATCCATTGGTGAACATTTCTCTGCGGAGGGGATATGAGTGAGCAGTTGCGCCGCGAAGCGGCGATGATGGACATCGACGCGCTGATCGAACAGCGCGAAGGGGTGTCCGCCGATCCGCTCTCGGTCGACCAGACCGAACTGCTGGCTCGGTATGAGAAACTTTACACCGGCCTGGTCAGCGACGTGCTGCGCGAAATGCTCATGCTCGACCAGGCGTTGCCCGGCGCGCTCATTCCCTTGCGGCCCGAAAAGACCGTCGCCGGCATCGCGTTCACCGTCAAGAGCGCGCCCAACGTCAAGATTACTGGCGAGATGGAAACCCGCACCGAAATGCTGTCGGCGCTGACCCCGGACGCGTTCATCCTGTGGGATTCGTCGGGCGACGAGCGCGCGACCCTGTGGGGCGGGGTGATGACTGCGACCGCCAGCGGCCTGGGCGTCCGGGCCGCCTGCGTCGACGGGGGCATCCGGGACACGCACCAGGTGCTGCAAAAGGATTTTCCGGTCTTCTACCGCTATCGCAGCCCCAACGGGTCGCTCGGCCGGTGCCAGATCACCCATTATCAGATCCCGATCAAGATCGGCGACGTGCTGATCAAGCCGGGCGATGTCGTGCTGGGCGATATCGATGGCGTCGTCGTGGTGCCCCGTGCCCAGGCGGTGGCCGTGCTGGAACGCTCGGAGGCACTGCGCCGGTCGGAGGAGCAGATTTTCGACTGGGTCGAGAACGGCGATAGCGTCGAACAGATTACCGCACGCGGCGGCTATTTCTGATGCGGCGGCCCCGGGGCTCCCCCCCGGGGCGTCGTCCGGCGGCATTGCTCCCCCCCGCCGGTGGAGGCGGGGTCATGGCAGCGATACGAGCCAGTTGGCGTCTTCTCCGGGCGCGAGTGCGCGCGCATCGACCCATCCGCCGGCGTTCGTCTCCACCTCGATCCGGTAGTCGCCGTGGAACAGCCGCATGTCGGCCTGACCGGCGGCATCGGTCGTGGCGCGCACGTCGCTTTTCCATTCGGTGTTGATCAGCCGGTCGAGCGCCAGATAGGCGGGCTTCGGCCGCAGGCTGTCCTTTTCGAGCAGCCCGCCGTTCCAGCGGTCCTCGCCGGCATAGGCGGTGCCGTCTGCCAGGTTCCACCACGTGATCGCCTCGACCTTCGGATGCGAGAACCACAGGCGATACAGATTGCGCGTCCACGCCGCCTGCATTTCGGCCCCGCCGAACTGCGGCAGGGTGGGAATGGTGATCTCCGTGACATGCAGCGGCCGCTCGAGCCGCGCATAGAGGTCGAGCGCGGCAAAGAGCTGGCGCGGCGTGCGCAGCTTCCCCGCCAGGCTGTCGGCAACCTCGGCTTCGGCGAAGTAATGCATCTGCAGCCCGACCGCGTCGACCCGCTTGCCGCGCGCGATCAGGCTGCGCAGCAACAGATAATAGGGCGTGCCATCGCCACCGATCTCGTCCCATGCCTCGGGCGTCGCTTCGTTGACCAGCAGCGTCGTATCGTCGGGAAATGCCGTGTCGGCCGCATCGAGCGCGATCGCCGGATAGTCGGGCGGCATCGCATCGGCCGGGAAGCGCCGGCTGCTGTGCAGCACCTCGTTGACGACGTCCCACACGCCGATCCGGCCGCCGAAGCGATCGGCGAGCATCCGTGCCCGCCGTTCGATAAGCGCAATCCGCTCGGCGTCGTCGCGCGGCCAATAGGCCGGGATCGACAGGTCGGGCTGGTTCCACACCAGGACGTGCCCCTTGGTGCGCAGGCCCCAGCGTTCGGCGAATGCCAGCACCCGCTCGGCCGGCGGGCGGCGATACAGGGGGGCGCTTGTCTCGTCGATGCGGTACGCTCCCGGCGTCGGTTCGAAATCGCGCCAGTAAAAGGGCACCGTGACGATGTTGAACAGCCGGGCAAAGGCCGCTTCCCACGCTGCATTGCGCGCAGGGTCGGCAAAGCCGCCGACCATGAAGCCGTTCGCCCCGAAGTTGAAGTGGTGGCGCGTCTGCCTGACCCGGACCCGCCCCTGGACAGGTCTCCCGGCACGATCGCGCAACTGCAGCCGGATGTTGCCCATCCGGTTGGCCCGGATGCCGTCGGCGATCCGTCGCTCGACCTCAGGGTCGCTCCACAGGCGCGTCCAGGCTTCGGGTGATGTGCTTTCCGGCGCGGCCGCGATGCCGGGCGCGACCAGCCCCCCGCCGGCCAGTCCCCCGCCCATCAGCGCCATCATCGCGCGCCTGTCCATCGCGATCGCCTCGATTGTCATCCTGCCCAACTCCAGTGCTTGTTCCGCACCAACATATCGGATATGTGATACTAACGCCATGCTTTCGTATATGAATAGTTGACGCTCAAATTCTCTTTTGACAAGCTAAGAGCATAATTCATGAGGAGAGGGTATTGAGCGGGGGTGCAGAATGCCGGGCCGCCCTGGTTACCGGGGGGACCCAAGGCATTGGCCTGGCAATCGCCGCGGCGCTGGTTGGCGCGGGGTGGCGGGTCGCGATTCACGGCCTTGACGATCCCGCCGCGTGCGACGCCGCCGCGGCGCGCTTGTCCGGCGTCCCGATCCTCGCCGCCGATCTCGCCGATCCGGGCGCGGCCATCGGGCTGCTCAACCAGACGCGTGCGGTGCTGGGCGATCCCGACTTGCTGGTACATTGCGCCTCGGCCGAAATGCGCCGGCCGCTGGTCGCGTTCGACCGTGTCGAGGCGGAGCGCCAGATGGCGATCAACCTCTGGGCGGGCGTCGAGCTGATGACCGGAGTGTTGCCGGCCATGGCTGCGCGCGGCTGGGGCCGGATCATCGCGATCGGCAGCGTCCAGCAGGTGAAGCCGCATCCCGACATGCTGGCCTATGCCGCCAGCAAGGCTGCGCTCGCCAATGCCGTCCGCAACATCGCGCGGCAGGTCGCGGGCGACGGGATCACCGCCAACATCATCGCGCCCGGTGCGACGCTGACGCCGCGAACCGCGTCGGTGCTCGCCGATCGCGCATATGCCGACCGTGTCCTTGCCGCCATTCCGGCGGGGCGGTTCGGCACGCCCGACGACATGACCGGCGCCGCGTTGATGCTCGCCGGCGACGCCGGGGCCTATATCAACGGCCAGACGATCTTCGTCGACGGCCTGATGAGCTTCTGACCGACAGGAACCTTGTATGAAGATCACCGACATCCGCGTCCGTTGCGTGGCGATTCCGATGAATTGCATGCTCCGCCACAACACCGGCGTCCACCCCGGTTACCTGATGCGGACCATCCTCGAAATCTTCACCGACGAGGGCGTGGTGGGCCTGGGCGAGGTTGGCGGCGGCGACCAGCGCGGCGCGCTGACCAAGCTCGCGCCGCGCATCATCGGCATGGACCCGTTCCAGCTGGAAACGATCAAGCTCAAGGTGCTGCGCAACATCTATTACATGTCGAACGCCCGGCTTTATGCGGCGATCGAGATGGCCTGCCTCGACATTCAGGGCAAGGTGCTGGGGCGGCCGCTGTCCGACCTGCTCGGCGGATCGGTCCGCGACGCCGTTCCCTTCATCGCCTATCTGTTCTGGCGCTATGACCGGCCGGGCGGCGGCGACGACACGCGTGCCGAGGACCTTGCCGATCACTGCGAGGAACTGGCCGAGACGCTGGGCGTGCGCGCGATGAAGCTCAAGGCCGGCGTGATGGACCCCGGTGAGGAAGCGCGCGTGCTCGAGCTGTGCCGCGAACGGCTCGGCCCCGATTTCGGCCTGCGGATCGACCCGAACGGCGTCTGGTCGGTGGCGACCGCGACGCGCATCGGCCAACGGCTCGAACCCCTTGGCATCGAGTATTTCGAGGACCCCGCCTGGGGGCTGGAGGGCAATGCCGCCGTGCGCCGCGCGGTGCGCATGCCGATCGCCACCAACATGTATCCCGCCAAGTTCGACGATCTGGGTCCGGCGATCCGGCTGGGCGCGGTCGATATCGTGCTGACCGACATCCATTATTGGGAGGGGCCACGCGGCGTGAAGGAGCTGGCGGCGGTGTGCCGGACCTTCAACCTCGGCGTCGCGATGCATTCGGGCGCGGAGTTCGGCATCGAGCTGGCGGCGATGATCCATACCGCGTCGACCATCCCCGAAATGCGCTTCGCCGGCGATGCGCATTATCATTACCTGACCGACGACATCATCGAGGGCGGGCCGATGCGGTATGCGAACGGCGCGATCCGCGTGCCCACCGGTCCGGGCCTGGGCGTCACGCTCGATGAGGACAAGATGGCGCATTACGAGCGCTATTACGAACAGGTCGGCGACTATTACGCCCGCTTCCACGTCGATCCGAAGCGGCCGGACTGGATGCCGATGGTCGGCGCGCTCTGACCATGATGTCGCGGGGGCAGGGCATGGTCGCCTTGGCGTTTGCGCTGGTGGCCACGCTGTTCTTCATCTGGGGCTTCGCGACGTCGACGGTCGACACGCTCATCCCGTCGGTCCGGTCGATCTTCGATCTGACCTATCTCGAGGCGGTCACCACCCAGTTCGCCTTCTTCATCGCCTATGCGCTGATCTCGCTGCCGGCGGCGGCGCTGCTGGCGCGCATCGGCTACGCCGCGGCGATCGCGGTGGCGCTGTCGGCGATGCTCGCGGGCTGCGTCGGCATGGCGCTGGCCAGCCGTGGCGACAGCTATCCCGCGGTGCTGGCGGCGCTGTTCGTGATCGCCAGCGGCGTCACCCTGCTCCAGGTCGCGGCCAATCCCCTGGTCGCCGGGCTCGGTGCGCCCGAACGGTCGCATTTCCGGCTGACGCTGGTTCAGGCGTTCAACTCGATGGGCTCGATCGCCGGGCCCTATATCGGCGCGCTCATCCTGCTCGAAGGCGGCATGTTCGCGGCGGGCGGCGACACCGGGGGCGGCCGCGCCGCGTCGCTGGCCAAGATCGAGACGCTGTTCGGCGCGCTCGGGATCGTCGTCGCCGGCCTGATCCTCGGCGCCTGGCTGAGCCGGCGGATCATCGACGGTGCCGCCGCATCGCCCCGGGGGTCGGCCCCCCCGACCGCGGCGATCGGCGACCGCTGGTCGCTGGCGGGCTCGGCCGCGATCTTCCTCTATGTCGGCGCGGAAATCTCGATCCTCAGCCTGCTCATCAATTTCCTGTCCGAACCCGTGATCCTGGGCATCAGCCATGAAGCGGCGGGCAAGCTGCTCGCGCTCTACGGGATCGGGCGGATGACGGGCCGCTTCATGGCTGATGCCCAGGATCACGG
>NZ_LSKG01000151.1:0-8762 GCF_001557005.1 Sphingomonas sp. CCH15-F11
CCGCCGGCGTTCCCGTTGCCGTTGCCGCCAGCGTTGCCGTTGTCGTTCCCACCGGCATTGCCGTTGCCGTTGCCGCCAGCATTGCCATTGTCGTTCCCACCGGCATTGCCGTTGCCGTTACCGCCAGCGTTGCCGTTGTCGTTGCCACCGGCGTTGCCGTTGCCGTTCCCGCCGGCGTTGCCGTTGCCATTGCCACCAGCGTTACCGTTGTCGCTCCCGCCGGCGTTGCCGTTGCCGTTGCCGCCAGCATTGCCGTTGTCGGTCCCACCGGCGTTGCCGTTGTCATTGCCGGCAGCGCTTCCGTTGTCATTGCCACCGGCGTTGCCGTTGTCATTGCCGGCAGCGCTTCCGTCGCCGTTGCCGCCGTTATCGCCGCTGGCGTTGCCGTCCAGGTTGTTGGCCACACCGTCATCAACCGTTGGGGCGCGCACGTCGGCAATCACCGCGCGGATCGTCGCTGCCTCGATACTGGCGATCTGCACCGCGGTCGAACCGCCGACCAGGCCATTGGTCACCTTCCCGAGATCCGCTGCGGTGGCCGTGATCGGGCTGGTGATCATCTGAACCTGATCGATTTCGACGGCGCTATCCACGCTTGCGGGCGTCGTGACAGCGACCTGGCCGTCGGTGTCGGAATCGATCTGTGCGGCGTCATCGGCCTCGGCCGGGGTGGGCGCAGCCCCGCCCGGCGCACTGCGCTGGGGCGAATCGATCGTCCGCGTATCCTGGCCCTGCACGGTCAGTCGAAACCGGTCCGCGGCAGACACGATCGCCACCACGCCGGGGCGGATCAGTTCGCGCGCGCCGCCGTCGCTCGTCGCGGTTTCCACGGCTCCTTCGACGACCTGAAGCGAAGAGCCCTGGTCGGTGACGGTGATGGAGAAGGTCGTGCCCTTCACCACCGCGGCGAGATAGGGGGTGCGCACGCCGAAATGCGGATTGGGCTTCTTCTCGATCTGGAAGATCGCGTTGCCCCAGTCCTGCAGCACGTCGACGACGCCGCGCTGCGCCGTCGCTTGCGGGATGCGCACGCGGCTGTTGGCGTTGACGGTCATGAAATCCTTGCCGCGCACCACCACGACGCGTCCGCCCGCACCAGTCGCGACGGTGGCACCTTCGGCGACCGGCGTGCCGCGTTTCGCCGCGTGCTTGCCGGCCGCGTCCTGGATCGTCACCGGCCCGGATGCTTCGCTGATGGTCCAGCCGTTGCCTTGGGCCAATGCCGCCGGGCTGGCGGACATCAGGAATGCAATTGCGGCGGTCTGAGCGAACCGATTCATGGTCAAAACCTTTGTATGGAGTTTGCCATTTATCGGGCGAGGCTTTCTCGGACGTTTTCATGCCTGGTTAACGCACTGATCTCTTGAGGAAGTTGTAACGCTTGGCACGCTATTGCGGCGTCGAAGATTGACCATGTCCACGATCCGCACCACCCTCTTGGCGCTCGCCCTTTTCGTTGCGCTTCCGTTCGGAGCCCCTGCTTTCGGGCAGAACGCGCTCGACCGCGTACAGCCGCCCGCCACGCGCGAGGAGCGCGCCCCGGCCGACACCCGCACCGAAAGCGAACCCGTTCAGGTCGATGTGGACCAGCCGGCAACGGCGGCATCCCCGTCAAGTCGCGCGGTGATGGTGGGCGCGATCGCCCTAAAAGGGCTGCGCAGCCTGGCCCCGGCCGATTTCGCCGACCTGCTCGCCACGCGGGTGGGGCGCACGCTGACCCCCGACGCGCTTGCCCGGCTGGCTTCCGACATCGCGGAACGCGCCCGTGCGCAGGGACTGGTGTTCGCGTCCGCCTGGATCGGCGTCCAGCAGATCGAGAATGGCGTGCTGACCATCGAGGTCGACGAGGGGCGGATCGAGGAGATCCGCTTCGACGGTGCCGAGGACCGGGCGGTGCGCGCGGCGCTGAGCCCGCTGATCAGCGACGCGCCGGTGCATGTCGGCGCGCTTGAACGGCGTTTGCTGATCGCCGGCGATGTCGACGGGGTGCAGATTCGCAGCAGCCGCTTCGTGCGCGAGGGCGGGCGAGGGATTTTGATCGTGCGCGTCGTCCGTGACCGGATCGCCGGGCGGCTTACGTTCGCAAACGAAGGGACCCGGCCGATCGGCCCCGAACAGCTGACGCTCGACGTCGATTTCAATGCGCTGCTGGCCACCGACGATTCGCTGACGCTGACCTGGTCGGGAACCGCGATCGAGCCGAACGAGCTGCAGTTCGGCCGAATCCGCTATGAAAAGCGCATCAACCGCAGTGGCACCGAATTGTCGGTCACGGCGACAGGATCGGGCGCACGCCCCGGTGCCTATCTCGAGCCGTTCCGGATCCGCAGCCACAGCTGGTATGTCGGCGGTGCGATTCTTCATCCACTGTGGCGGCGTCGCTCGACAAGTCTGTGGTTCGAAGGCGAATTCGGTGTCCGTAACCTGATGCAGTCACGCGCCGGCCAGCTGGTTCGCGACGATCGCATGGCCACCGCGCGCGGCACGATCTATGGCCATCGCGACATCGCCGGCGGCCGGTTGCGCATCAGCGCGAGCGTGTCGCAGGGCCTCGACCTTTTCGGCGCGACCGATGCCGGCGATCCGATGGCGTCGCGGCGCGATGCGGATGCGACCTACACCACCGTCAGCCTGTGGACCGACTGGTTGCGCGACCTTGGCGGCAATGCGAGCGTGAGGCTGGCGGCGCTGACCCAGCTTTCGTCGCAACCCCTGCTCATCGCAGCCGAGATCGGGCTGGGCGGCACCGGTTTCCTGCGCGGATATGACTGGTCGGAACGCAGCGGCGATCAGGGCGCGATGGGCCTGGCCGAATTGCGCTACGCGATCGACCGCCCATTCGGCATCGCACGACGGGCCCAGCTTTACGCCTTTGTCGACGGGGGCAGGGTGACGAACCTGCGCAGCGGCTTCGGCAGCGGTTCGCTCGCCTCGGCCGGCGGCGGGATCAGGGCGGATATCACCCCGAAATTCGGGGCAAGCCTTGAAGTTGCCGCCCCGCTGACCGGACGACGTTATGACACCGGCGATCGCACGCCGAAGATCAATTTCAGGCTTGTGCGGTCCTTCTGAGCGTGTCCGGGCGATGACGTCATCCGGGCGAGGCCGCCGCGCATCCCGACCGCGCGCCTAGCGCCGGACGTCCCGCGCGCCTGAATGGAACAGCGCGATATCGGCGCGCCCGAACAGGCTCACATCGCCGGGCAGGGTGTGTTTCAGGCAGGCCAGCGCCAGTCCCGACGCGGCAATGCCCTGCAAGTCCTGGCCGCAATGCAGGCCGTGCAGGATGCCGGCCGCAAACGCATCCCCCGCGCCGATCCGGTCGACGATGCCGTCGACCACGACCGCGTCGGTCTCGTGGCCTTGCGCGGGTGTGTCGATCCGTGCGGACAGGGCGTGGCGGTCGCTGGTCTGGACCTCGCGCGCGGTCGACGCGATGTATCTGAGGCCGGGAAACGTGCCGAATGCCGCTTCCGCCGCACGGCGGCGGCCGTCGGGATCATTCCCGTCGAATGGCTTGTCGAGCAGCAGGCTGACATCGCGGTGATTTCCGAACAGCATGTCGGCCGCGGCAATGAGCGTCGACAGCGTCGCGCGCGGATCGCTGGTCCAGCGTTCCCAAAGCTTTGACCGATAGTTGCAGTCGAACGATACCGGGATTCCCGCCGATCGCGCGAACGTCACAGCGTCGATCGCGGCCTGCGCGGCGTTCGGCCCAAGCGCCGCAGTGATTCCGGAGACGTGCAGCCGCGCGGCGCCGGTCAGCAGGCTGGGCCAGTCGAACGCATCGGCGGGCGCATCGGCAAAGGCGGAGGCGGTGCGATCGTAAATCACCTCGGCCGGGCGCATGCCACTGCCCGGCGAAAGGAAATACAGACCCATGCGTCCGTCCCCGCAGGACACCCGGCTGCAATCGACGCCACGGGCCCGCACCGCGGAGACGGCCCCGCGCCCCAGCGCATTGTCGGGGACGATGCTGATCAGCGCACTGGCATGACCCAGGCAGGCAAGCGCAACCGCGACATTTGCCTCCGCGCCGCCGACCTCAACATCGAAACGGCCGCTCTGCATCAGCAGCTCCCGCCCCGGCGCGGCCAGCCGCAGCAGCAGCTCGCCGAAGCAAATGATCTGACCGGCGCTCATGCAGGCTTTCCCCCTTTTCAGGCGTGTTCGCACACCCCGACACCATTTGACATTTGAACGAAGCGGTTATCGGTTCAATCCCATCGGCAAATCGCGTCTACGAAATGCCCGGAAACCTGTCCAATCCCGAACTTCGCCGCCTCGACCAAAAGGCGACCGGCCTGAAAGGGCTGTCGAGAGGAGAATTTGTTTTTATGTTATAGATACTTGGATGTTTTTATTGATATCGAATGCGAGGTTTGAGCAGGACGTCCGGGGGGTAATTCCGCGTAACTGTCCTTTTGCGAACCGGCCCGATTCAAATGTGGCGGATGGGGTGGGATTCGAACCCACGGTGAGCTTGCACCCACGGCGGTTTTCAAGACCGCTGCCTTAAACCACTCGGCCACCCATCCGTCCCGACGGGGCCATTTGATCGGCTTTCGGATCGCGCGCAAGCCGCATGTCGCGCCCTGCGCCAAACGGGGGTTCATCGCGCGCGCGGGCTGTGGCAGGGTATCGGGATGTTAAGAAAGCTGCGTTCATCATTTCGCCCGTTCACGCTTGCCGCGGTCGGTGCGGCGACGCTCGTTCTGGGCCCGGCCGCGCCCGCGCAGGACGATGCGGGCTTCGCGCGCTACCTGGAGGAACTGCGCGGGCAAGCGACCGCCGCCGGGGTGTCGCGCGCAACCGCCGACGCGGTCTTCCCCACGCTGACGCTCAACCCGCGCGTGATCGAGCTCGACCGCGCGCAGCCCGGCGGCGGGTCGACTGCGGCGATCCCCGCATTTGCGCCCTATCGCGCGCGGCATGTCGATGCGGCGCGGATCAGCCGTGGGCGGGTCGCCTATCAGGCCAATCGCGCGCGCCTTGCCGGGATCGAGCGCGACACTGGCGTGCCCGAGTCGATCATGGTCGCGATCTGGGGGCATGAGACCAATTATGGCGGCTATACCGGCGATTTCGACCTGCCGCGCGCGCTGGCGACGCTGGCCTATGAGGGGCGGCGGCGCGAGCTGTTCGCGGGCGAATTCATCGCGACGCTCAAGCTGATCGATCGCGGCATCCCGCGCGAACGGCTGAAGGGCAGCTGGGCCGGGGCAACCGGCTATCCCCAGTTCCTGCCTTCCATCTACCTGCGCGTGGCGCGCGACGGCGACGGCGACGGCACGGCCGATATCTGGCGCAGCGAAGCCGACGCGCTCGCGTCGATCGGCAATTACCTCGTCGACGCGGGCTGGCGGAAGGGCCAGCCCTGGGGCGTCGCGGTGAACGTGCCGGCGACGCTGGACCGCGGCGCGCTGGGCAACGCGACCGTCTCGCCGCGCTGCCCGCGCGTGCATGAGCGGCACAGCCGGTGGCGGACGATGGCGGAATGGCGGGCGCTGGGAATCGTACCGCAAAATGGCGCATGGCCCGCCGACGACGTGCTGGCGACCCTGCTGGAGCCCGACGGACCGGGGCAGACCGCGTATCTGCTGACCGGCAACTACCGGGTCATCCTCGATTATAACTGCTCCAATTTCTATGCACTTTCGGTGGGGTTGCTGGCCGATGAAGTCGCGCGTTGACCTGACGTTGGCGGCGCTGCTGTCGCTGGGCGCGGCCACTGCGGCGGCGCAGGACACGCCCGCCACGCTTTATCCGGCAGACGCGGCGGACAAACCGCGCGGCAGTTCGGGCGAAGGTGCTGCCGCGCGCCATGACGAGGTCGGGCCCGTCGGCGTGCAGTCCGACCTGGCCGGGATGCGGATCGTCCATCCCGCACTCGCCGCAGGCGACGTGGTCGAGGTGACCGCGCTTGCCAACGGCCACAACGTGCTGGCGATCGTCCAGGCCGGCGCGGCGGACCGCGGGCGGATCGCGTCGATTTCCCCCGCGCTGGCCGACGCGCTCGGCATCGCGGCTGGCGATGCGGTGCGGCTGCGCAAGGTGGTGGCCTCGGCGGCCGATCGCGCGGCGTTGCGGGCAGGTGGCAAGGCAGCGGCGCGGCTCGACTCACCGCCCGCCTTGCTCGCCGGACTGCGCGCGACGCTGGCCGCGCGCGCCCAGCCGGCCGCATCGGCACCGACGCCTTCGGTCACCGCGCCGACCCGCAGGCGGGCGACCCCGCCCGTACGGTCGGTGGCGAAACCGACGCGTGTCGCGGTTCCCGCGGGAACCGGCTATTTCGTGCGCGTTGCCGTGCTGTCCATCCGCGAAAGGGCCGACAGCGTGGCGCGCGAGCTGGACGGTGAGGTGGTCGCGGCGGGCAAGCTTCATCTCGTTCGAATCGGGCCCTTGCCTGATCGCGCGGCGGCTGCGAAAGCTCGCGAACGGGCGGTCGCGCGCGGGTTCAAGGACGCGCTGATCGTCGCTGCGCCCTGACGTCCACTTTCATTCGAGTTCCCGATTGCCATGAAGAAATTGTCGCTCGCCACGCTCGCGCTGCTCGCTACCCTGGCGCCTGCCACCGCGCAGACGCCGCCCTTCCAGACCCCGGCCCCGGTCGCATATCTGGAGGACCTGTCCTCGGGCGCGGTGCTGTATGCCAAGGACGCCGACCGGCGGATGCCGCCCGCGTCGATGGCCAAGATGATGACCGCCTATGTCGCGTTCGACCTGATCAGGAAGGGCGAGATCAAGCTCGACCAGATGATCGAGGTGCGGCCGGAAACCTGGCGCAAATGGCATGGGCCGGAAGCGGGATCGACGATGTTCCTGTCGCCCGGCGAGCGGGTGAGCGTCGAGAACCTGCTCTATGGCATCGTCGTCCTGTCGGGCAACGACGCCTGTGTCGTGCTGGCGGAGGGAATTGCCGGAACCGAGGAAGCGTTCGTCAACCTGATGAATCAGCGCGCGAAGGAACTGGGCCTGGCCAACAGCCAGTTCGGCAATTCCAACGGATGGCCCGACGAGGGCAGGACGTTCGTGACCGCGCGCGACCTCGCCCGGCTTGCCACGCGGACGATCCAGGATTTTCCGGGCCTCTACAAGCAGTTCTACAGCAAGGACAGCTTCACCTGGGGCAAGACGCTGGGCAAGGGCGATGCGATCACGCAGGCCAATCGCGATCCCCTGCTGGGCCGCGTGCGCGGTGCCGACGGGCTGAAGACCGGGCATACCGAAGAGGCCGGATACGGCTTTACCGGTTCGGCCGAACAGGAAGGCCGGCGGCTGGTGATGGTGCTCGCCGGGCTGAACAGCTTCAACCAGCGGATCGAGGAATCGGTGCGCTTCATGGAATGGGGTTTCGGTGCGTGGAAATCGCGCCCGATCGTGAAGGCCGGGCGGCGGGTGGAAAGCGCCGATGTCCAGCTGGGCGCGGAGTCGACCGTGGGGCTGGTCGCGCCGCGCGACTTGGCGGTCACGCTGCCGGCGGGCCTGTCGCCGCAGTTGAGCGCCAAGGTGGTCTATGACGGCCCGATCAAGGCGCCGATCCGCAAGGGCCAGCAGATCGCGCAGCTGGTCGTGCAGGCGCCGGGCATGGCACCGCAGTCGTTGCCGCTGGTGGCCGAGGCCGATGTGGGCGAGGCGGGCTTTTTCGGGCGCGCCTGGGCCGGGCTGAAGTCGCTGTTCGGCGCTTGAACGGCCGCTTCATCACGCTGGAAGGCGGGGAGGGGGCGGGCAAGTCGACCCAGGCCCGGTTACTGGTCGACGCGCTCGCCGCGCGCGGCATCGACGCGGTGCTGACCCGCGAGCCGGGCGGCAGCGCGGGCGCGGAGGCGGTCCGCGCGCTGTTGATGCAGGGCGATGTCGGGCGATGGAGCGGGCGCAGCGAGGCGCTGTTGTTCGCCGCCGCGCGCGCCGACCATGTCGAACGGCTGATCCAACCGGCGCTGGCGGCCGGACGCTGGGTGGTCTGTGACCGGTACATCGACAGCACGCGCGCCTATCAGGGTGCGCAGGGCATTGCCGACGCCGATATCCTCGCGCTCCATGCCTTTGGGTCGGGAGGTTTGATGCCCGATCGCACGCTGCTGCTCCACGTCGATCAGGCGACCGGCACGGCGCGGATGCGCGCGCGCGACGGCGGGGCAATCGACCGCTTTGCAGAGCGCGACGCGGGTTTTCATCGGGCGGTCGCCGCCGGGTTCGACCGGATCGCCGCGGCGGAGCCTGCGCGTGTGCGCCGGATCGACGCCGGCGATGCCCCCGACATCGTCCATGCCGCGATCATCGACATGATCGCCGACCTGCTGCCATGACGTCACTGCGCGGGAATGCGGCCGCGATCGCGGCGTTCGACGCAGCGATGACCGGGGGCAAGCCGCATCACGCATGGCTGATCGCCGGGCCGCAGGGCGTGGGGAAGGGTGCCTTTGCGCGCGAGGCGGCGCGGCGCATCCTGACCCGCGCGGCGCCGCTGCCCAATATCGACGATCTGATCGCGGCGGGGTCGCACCCCGATTATCGCGAGCTGGTGCGCCTCCCCAAGGATCCGGAGAAGCCCGAACAGGACATCGCACGCAGCATCCGGATCGATCAGGTCCGCGCGCTGCAGCCGGTTCTGGCGACCAAGCCGGCCTTGTCGCCCGTGCGCGTGATCGTCATCGACGCGATCGACGACCTCGAGCGTCCGGCCGCCAATGCGCTGTTGAAGAATCTGGAGGAGCCGCCGACGGGGACGATTTTCCTCCTGGTCAGCCATGCGCCGGGCC
>NZ_LSKG01000152.1:0-38688 GCF_001557005.1 Sphingomonas sp. CCH15-F11
GCCTGCGAAGATCCTCGGGCGTGGCAACCGTATCCAGCAACGGCGTGTCGGGCGTATCAATCATCCGGCCGGTGTATCGCCCCACCCCGGCATTGTCGATCAAAACCGGCCAAATCCGGCGGCGGGGGCAGTTGTCCGGCGCGGGCCGCCGGCGTCGATCAGCCGGCTGGACAGTGCTTCAGGCGCAGGTCTTGCACTTGCCCCGCACCTCGATGACCGGGCGGACCGGCACGAAACCCGATCCGCTGGCGGCGGCGCGGACGTCGCCGGTGATCCGGTCGTTGTCGAGATGAGTCACCTGACCGCAATCGTCGCAGACCAGGAAGATGCAGTCGTGCAGGCAGTCGGGATGCGCATTGGCGACATAGGCATTGGCGCTTTCCACCCGCCGCGCCAGATTGGCCCCGACGAACAGGTCGAGGATGCGATAGACGCTGTTGGGGGCGACCCGCCGACCCTCGCGCCGAGACACCGCGTCGGCGATGTCATAGGCCGATGCCGGCTTGTCGAAGCCGGCGAGCGCGACGAACACCGCTTCCCGCATCGCCGTCCATTGCTCGCCATGCCCCACCAGCCGCGACTGGGCTGCGTCGGTCAGCGCGCGACCTTCGTGCTCGTGATGGGTGTGGCTGGCCATGGTCGAGGATTTAGGCGCGCGCGCGGCGATCGGCAAGCGGCCCGGCAACGCGCCCTAAGGGATCGCGCGGCGATTGAGCTCGTGGCTGAGCGCGACCAGACCGACGCCGAGCACGGTCGCCGCGGTCTCCCACCCGCCATGCGGCAGGTCGAGCGCGCCCGCCATCACGCCGAGCCCGAACCCGCCGACCGCCGAGGGGGTCAGCAGGCCGTGGACGAGGATACCGCGGGTCAGCGCCACCGCGCCGAGCAGGCTGGCGGCGATCAGGCCATATTCGTGCAGGCTGGGGCTGAACAAATCGCCCGCCGATGCGAGCACGCCGAGCGACAGTGCGGTCACGATGCAGTGTACGACGCACAGCCCCGACAGGAACACGCCCAGCCGGTCGATCGACCAGGCAGAACCGAACGTGGCGCGGGGCAGGGCGAGACTCGACGACATCGGCGCGGCTATAGCTGCTGGCCGGACAAGTTACAACATATCATTACGGTGAATCCGGCGGGTACGGCGGAGCGGCCGATGGGCGAAGTGCCGTCTCGATTTTGCCCGCGCCAGCGCCTAGATGCAGCCGCGTGTTGCAGCAAACCTCCCCCCGTCACGTCGCGCTGCGTGCCCGTCCGCGCGCTTTGATGTCCTGGCTGTTCGTCGTCGCGGCGTTGATCGTCACGATGGTCGCGGTGGGCGGCATCACCCGCCTGACCGAATCGGGGCTGTCGATCACCGAATGGAAGCCGATATCGGGCACGCTGCCCCCGCTGAACGACGCGGCGTGGCAGGCCGAGTTCGCCGCCTACCGGCGCATCCCCGAATATCAGCTGCTCAACCAGGGCATGACGCTCGCCCAGTTCAAGTTCATCTATTTCTGGGAGTATCTCCACCGCCTGCTCGGGCGATTGATCGGCCTCGCCTTCGCGCTCCCGCTCGCATGGTTCGCGTGGCGGCGGGCAATCCCGGCGGGCTATGCGCCGCGTCTGGTCGCGCTGCTCGCGCTCGGCGGGCTGCAGGGTGCCATCGGGTGGTGGATGGTCGCCTCCGGGCTGAGCGCGCGCACCGATGTCAGCCATTACCGCCTGGCGGTGCACCTTCTGACTGCGCTGTTCATTCTGGCGGGCGTGGTGTGGACCGCGCTCGATCTGCGCGCGCTGGCGCACGATCCCGCGGCGCGTCCCGCCCGGCTTCGCCCGCTGGCGATCGGCGTCGCGCTGGTCCTGTTCGTCCAGCTGCTGTTCGGGGCCTATACCGCCGGGCTCAACGCGGGGCACGTGACCGACCAGTGGCCGCTGATGAACGGTGCGCTGCTGCCGCCCGGTGCCGAATGGTCGTTCGCCGCGCTGGTCGGCGATCCGTTCGTCATCCATTTCGTCCACCGCTGGTGGGCCTGGGTCGCGGTCGCGGCGCTGGTCGTGCTGGCCCGGGCGGCCCGCCGCGCCGGTGCGCGTGGCGCGTCGATCGCGATCCATTGCGCATTCGGCGTGCAGATCCTGCTCGGCATCGCGACGGTGATGAGCGGCGTCGCGCTGACGCTCGCGGTGCTCCACCAACTGGTCGGCGCGCTGCTTGTCATCACGGTCGCCTGGGGTGCCCATGCGATCGGCGTGGACCGGCGCGTCCGCGCATGACGCTGGCGGTCCTCTACACGACTTTCCCCGACGCGGCGACGGCCGAGCGGATCGGCGCGACGCTGATCGCCGAGCGGCTGGCGGCGTGCGTCAACCTCCTGGCACCCTGCCGCTCGCTGTTCGCGTGGGAGGGGCGGATCGAGCAGGCGCAGGAGGTGCCCGCGCTGTTCAAGACCGCATACGACCGCGCCGACGCGCTGGCCGCAAGGCTGGCGGCGCTGCACCCCTATGACTTGCCGGTGATCGAGCAATGGGCCGCCAGCGCCGGGGTCGAGGCGCAGGCGTGGGTCGATGCTGCCACTCGCGGCTGAACCCCCGGTCGTCCTGGCCGTGCAGGCCGATCCGGTGCCGCTGGTCCGCCGCACGCTGCCGGACCAGGTTGCGCGCGGCACCTTCGCCCCCCGAATCGACACGCCGTATCGCCAGCGGCTGGAACAGACGCGCGTCGTGGCGGGCGAAACCGCGCGCTATACCGCCGAACGCACGGTGCGGTTCGCCCGCGACGGCGAAGGCGGGTTCCGTGCCGAAGTGACGCTGGTGGCGATCGACGGCGGCATCGGCCGCCGTGCGGGTGCGATGTTCGAGGCGGGGCTGCGTGGCCTGTTGCAGCGAACAATGGTCTTTCACCTCGATGCCGCAGGCGACATCCGGTCGCTCGACGGGGTGTCCGGGCACTGGTCCGCCTATCTGGACGGGCTGGGCGGACAGCAGCCGTCAGGCGCGGGCGGCGACGCCCGGCGGGCGCGGCTGGCCGAACTGACCGCGCCGCTGCGCAGCCTGCCGCCCGAACGTCAGGCACGGCTGCTCGGGTCGGCGCTGAGCGAGCTGATCGATCCGCGCGCCGCCGCCCGCGCGGGCGCGCCGCCGCAGCCGCTCACGCGCGAGGTTCGCTCGCCGCTCGGCGGCCGGGTGACGCTGACCGGCAGCGTGCGCGCGATCGCCGATGCGGGCGGGCTGGTCGTCGAGGAGGAGAACGCCGCCGGCGTCCTCACCGCCACGCGCACCGATGCCGCGGGCGAGATGCAGGTGCGCGAAACCCGACGGATTGACCCCGCGACCGGGCTGATCGTGTCGCGCGTCCGACGCGAGCGGATCGTCATTCCGGCGGGCGAATCGGTCATCACCACCCGCACGACACTGGCTGCGGAATAGCCCCGGTATTCCAATACCCGTCAGCAAATCGGCCCTATGCTTGACGAATCGGCGCGTCTGCGACATTGGCGGTTCACAACGCGCTGCCCGCACGGGTGGCGCGCTGCTGTTTGGGGCGACGCCCGGAACGCAGATGGTCCTCGAAACGAAGGTCGAAAGCCCATGAAGGCGCTGATGAAGACCACCAAGTCGGTCAAACCGCACGAGGTGGAGAAGAAGTGGCATCTGGTCGATGCCGATGGCCTGGTGGTCGGTCGCGCGGCGACGATCATCGCCAATGTCCTGCGCGGCAAGCACAAGACCAGCTTTACCCCCCACGTCGATTGCGGCGACAACGTGATCGTCATCAATGCGGACAAGGTGCGTTTCACCGGGCGCAAGGCGACGCAGAAGATGTACTACAAGCACACCGGCTATGCCGGCGGCCTGAAGGAAGTGCGCGCCGACAAGATCCTGGAGGGCCGCTTTCCCGAGCGCATCCTGGAAAAGGCGGTCGAGCGCATGATCCCGCGCGGTCCGCTGGGCCGCGAGCAGATGCGCAACCTGCGCATCTACAAGGGCGCCGAGCACCCGCATGACGCGCAGAACCCCGAAATCCTCGACATCGCGGGCATGAACCGCAAGAACAAGGTGGGCGCATAATGTCCGACAATCGCCAGTCCCTTTCCGATCTGGGTGCGGTGGTGCAGTCGCAGCCGGCGACCGCGCCGGTCGACGGCGACGCCGCGCCTGCCGCCCCCGCGCGCGAGCCCGCGCCGCTGCGCCAGCAGGAACTCGACGCTTATGGCCGCGCCTATGCTACTGGCCGCCGCAAGGACGCGGTCGCGCGCGTCTGGCTGAAGCCGGGCTCGGGCAAGATCGTGATCAACGGTCGCGACCAGGAAGTCTATTTCGCGCGCCCCACGCTGCGCCTCGTCATCAACCAGCCGTTCGGCGTTGCCGAGCGGACCGGCCAGTATGATGTGATCTGCACGGTCAAGGGCGGCGGCCTGTCGGGCCAGGCCGGCGCGGTCAAGCATGGCATCGCCCAGGCGCTGACCAAGTATGAGCCGGTGCTGCGCGCCCCGGTCAAGGCTGCGGGCTTCCTGACCCGCGACAGCCGCACGGTCGAGCGCAAGAAGTACGGCCGCGCCAAGGCACGCCGCAGCTTCCAGTTCTCGAAGCGTTAATCGGGCTCCCGGACCTTTGTTCGGGCAAATTGGAACAGGGCGGTTCGCGACGTGCGGCCGCCCTGTTTCGTTTCCGGGCGCATCCATCGCGCGCTTCGTCGTCGAGCGGGGTGCCGGTGCCACGTCGCGATTGCGCGGCGTCATCCGCAGGCGCATGAACGGCCGCGCGTTCCGCCTCTCCCTGTCGATCGGTGCGTTCTGAAATGACTACCCGCGAAACCACCTCCTACCTTACCCGCGCCAGCGACCATCTCTGGCCCGCCGATGTGCGCAAGTCGCTGGCGGACACGCTGTTCACCATCGCCTGGGGCGCGATCCAGTGGCCGTGGCTGGCGCGCAGCCTGTCGGGCGGGTCGCCCCACCACAAAGCGGCGCTGCTCGCGGAGATCGGCCTGCCTGCCGACGCGCTGCCCAATCTGGGCAGCTGGAAGGCGGATACCGGTTTCCTGGCGCTGATCGTCGAACATATCCGCGCAGCCCGGCCGCAGACGGTGGTCGAACTGGGAACCGGCGCGTCGAGCCTGGTCGTTGCCAGATCGCTCCAGCTCTATGGGGGAGGTCGCCTGATCAGCTGCGACCAGCATGCCGATTTCGTTGCGGCGACGCATGCCTGGCTCAATGAGCATGGCGTCGATGCGGAGATTCGCGCGACGCCGTTCCGTCGCGCCCCCGCCGGCTGGCCGGGCGTGTGGTACGACCACGGGCCGCTCCCCGATCGGATCGACCTGTTGCTGATCGACGGACCGCCGTGGACGATCCACCCCTTTGTGCGCGGCGCGGCGGAGACGCTGTTCGACCGGCTGCCGGTCGGTGGCACGATCATGCTCGACGACGGCGCACGGCCGGGCGAGCGCGTGGTCGCATCGCGTTGGCGCAAACGCTGGCCCGATTTCGACTTCGAACTGGTCAATCGCGGCACCAAGGGCACGTTGATCGGCACCCGCCTGCGCTGACGCCTCAATCCATCATCCGGTGGCGCGTGGTGATCGCGCCGTCGGCGATCACCAGCTCGTTGAACGAAGGCGGGGCGTCGCGCAGCCGCTCGGACAGCGTCCCAGCGCCGATCAGCCGGACTGTCGCATCGTCGATGCGGTGCGCGATATCGAACGGATAATGGACATGCCCGGTCAGCACCGCGTCCGCGCCGCGCCGCGTGAGTGTCTCCAGCGCGGCGCGCCCGCCATGCGTCCGGGCCCGGGTGCGCGTCTCGGCATCGATCAGCGGATGGTGGCACGCGACCAGGACGACGTGATCGTCGGGAACGGTATCGAGCAGCGCCAGCGTTTCCGTAAGCGCGCGTTGCCCGACGCGCCCCTGCGCCCAGTTGAGCCGCCACTGCGCGCGCGCCGTGGTGCGCAGCGGCACGATCGACACGCCCGCAAGCGACAGCGGCCGCTCGATCATCGCCTCGACCGCGCGATAGCGGCCATAGGGATTGAACAGCCGCGCCAGCGGGTTGAAATAGGGGAGGTCGTGGTTGCCGACCTCCACCGTCACCGGCCGCCCCAGCGCGGCCAGCCACTCGGCCGCCGCCGCGAACTCGCGTCGCCGCGCGCGCATGGTCAGGTCGCCGGTGACGATCACCGCGTCGGGCACCTCATGTGCGACGGCAGCGGCGAACCAGTCGAGCGCGGCGCGGTCCTCCGCCCCGAAATGGATGTCGCTCACATGGAACAGCCGGGTCATGCCGCCTCCGCGCGCGTGGCGAGCAACTGGGCACGAGACTGCGTGGCGCGCAGCCGCGCACCGGGGGCCAGCGTGACCGGCTCGCCGTCGAACAGCGCCAGTACGGGCCGCCGCTCGGCATTCCAGAGTTCCGCCGCCTCGCCGGCCTGGACGGCGCGCGCGGCGACCCACTCGCCGGTCAGCCAGCTCCAACCGAGCCCGACAATCCCCCGCCAGTCGCGCGCGTCGATCCCCGCGACCAGCATCCGGGGCGTTGCGGGCCGCACGAACACTGCCTGACAGCCGCGCTGCAGCCCGGCGACGCCGCCGACTCGCACGCCCCGGCCAAAGGTGCGTCGCCAGGCCAGCCGTGCGGCCGCCCACAGCCGGCGCAGCTGGCGTCCGCGCGCCGCCTCGCGCGCGCGAAACCAGCTCGCCGCCGGGCCGATGATGACGCCGACAAAGGCCCGGTGCGCGCCGGCTTCGATCACCGGTACCGTCGTCCGCCGTCCGGCCGTGTGTGCGGCGTGGATGATCTCCGCCGGGTCGACGCTGTCGTGCAGCGCCTTGGCCAACAGGTTCATCGTGCCGCCCGGCAGGATCAGGAACGCGCCGGACCACGTTTCCAGCGCGACGAGCGTGGCGTTGATCGTCCCGTCGCCCGCGAACAGGACGATGGTGTCGGCTCGCGCCGCGTCGAGCGTGGCGGCCGTTGGCAGGTCCTCGTCGGGGAAGCGGGTGCGACCGACCAGCGCCAGCCCCCGCTCGGCGAACACCGCCTCAAGCGCCTCGCATTTCTCGGGCGTTGCCGAACCCGACCCCGGATTGGTGATGAACCACAGCCGCTGCATGGCCGCTCAAACGCGCGGTGGCGCATTTGGCCGCACGCGTGGCAATTAATGCCGTGCCGCGCGCCGCGCATGTGCGCGGGCGATGCGTTGCAACTGCGGCCGCACGCGCAGGAACCCGCGATAGGCACGTTCGAGCAGCGCGAGGACGAACGGGTGGCGCGCGGCTAGTCCAAACGGACGCAGCCGCGGAATTGCGCGCCACATCGCCGCGAACGCCGCCGCGCCCGACAGGAGCCGGCCGTCCTCCTCCGCGTGAAAGCGCGCGAGCAATGCGCTACGGTCCAACGGGCAGGTTGCCGCACCCGCGTCACCTGCGACATCGACGAAGCGGATGGCCCCGCGCCGGTCCATCCGCCGCATCCACGCGATTTCCCGCCGGCAAAGCGGGCAGTCGCCATCGAACCAGACCGTTACCCGCGTCATCCGTGCTACATCGGACGCCGGGGCGCGCGGGACAAGCTGACCCAAAGGACAGGCCGAACGCATGTCGACCGCGATCATCGGAGCCGGAATCGCCGGGCTCGCCTGTGCCGACGCGCTGGGCGGGCCGGCGGGCGATGTGCGCATGTTCGACAAGGCGCGCGGACCCGGCGGGCGCATGTCGACCCGCCGGGTCGAGATCGACGGCGTCATGACGGGGTTCGACCATGGCGCGCAATATTTCACCGCGCGCGACCCCGCTTTCGTCGCCCGGGTCGGGGCGTGGGCGGGGGCGGGCATCGTCGCGCGCTGGCCGGTCGCCGGTGACGACGCATGGGTCGGCACCCCGGCGATGAACGCGCCCGTCCGCGCGCTCGCCGCGACCCAGCAGGTCGCATGGTCGACTCAAGTAACCGCGCTGGCGCGGGACGGGAATGGCTGGCGACTGACCTGCGCCGACGGGACGCAGACCGGGGCGTTCGACCGCATCGTCGTCGCGCTGCCCGCCGAACAGGCGGCAGCTCTGCTCGCCGACGTTGCCTCCGACCTGGCCGAGCGGGCCGAGGCGGTGCCGTCCGAGCCGTGCTGGACGGTGATGGCTGCGTTCGCCGCGCCCTTGCCGCTGCCCGATGTCCTGCGCGACCGCGGCGAAATTGGCTGGGCGGCGCGCAACAGCGCCAAGCCCGGCCGCGGCCCGATCGAGACCTGGGTCATCCAGGGATCGCCCGCCTGGTCGCGCGCATGGATCGAGGCGGAGGGGGCGGCCGTCGCCGACCACCTGCGCGCGGCACTCGCCGGGCTGGCGGCCACGCCGCTGCCGCTGGCGCTGCATGTCGCGGCGCATCGGTGGCGCTATGCCCGCTCGGGCAATGCCGGGGTGGGGGCGGTGTGGGATTCGGCACGGCGGATCGGGCTGTGCGGCGACTGGCTGGCCGGGCCGCGCGTCGAGGCCGCGTGGCGCTCCGGCACGCAGCTCGCCGCGCTGATGGCGGCGGCGTGACGATCGCCATCCCGACTCGCGCCGAGGGCCTTGCCCGGCTGGATGCGTTCGCCCCGCATATGGGGCGCGCCTATGCCGACCGCCGCAACCACGATGCCGGGCCGGACGGCGCGGCGACGGTGTCTGTCCTGTCACCCTATGTCCGCCACCGCCTGATCGAGGAGCGCGAGCTGATCGACGCCGCGCTGACGCACCACGGCCCCGAACGCGCCGACAAATGGATCAGCGAGGTCTTGTGGCGCGGCTATTTCAAAGGCTGGCTCGAACAGCGGCCGAGCGTCTGGCGGGCCTATCTCCACGACCGCGACGCCGCGCTCGCCGATCTGGCGCGCGGCGGTACCCATGCGGCCGGTTATGCGCAGGCGATTGCCGGCCGCACGGGCATCGATTGCTTCAACGCGTGGATCGGGGAACTCGTGGCACGCAACTGGCTGCACAATCACGCGCGCATGTGGTTTGCCAGCATCTGGATCTTCACGCTGCGCCTGCCGTGGCAACTGGGTGCGGACCTGTTCCTGCGTCACCTGATCGATGGCGATCCGGCGTCGAACACGCTGTCTTGGCGCTGGGTGGCGGGCCTGCACACGCGGGGCAAGACCTATCTCGCGCGCGCCGACAACATCGCGCGCCATACCGGCGGCCGGTTTTCGCCGCGCGGTCTGGCCGATCACGCCGCGCCGCTGGTGGAGCATGTCGATCACCCGCTGGTGCCGCTCGCCCCGTCGCCGCCGCCGGCGTTGCCCGCCCGTTACGCGCTAGTGATCCATGACGATGATTGCCGGGCGGAATCGCTCGCGCTCGCGCATCCGCCAGCGCGCGTCATCGGGCTGTCGGCGGCGGATGGGCGCAGCGCGGGGACGGCGGACACCGTGACCGGCTTCGCGGACGGGGCGGTCGACGACGCGCTGGCGCGTGCGTCGGCGGCGTTTGGCTGTGCGTCGTGCCGCGTCGCCTCCGCGGGCGAGGTCGCCGCCGCAGCCGCCGCGCACGACCTTGATATGGTCGTCGCCGCGCATGCCCCGGTCGGGCCGGTGCGCGATGCGCTGGCGGATGCGGGCATCGCGATGCTGCCACCGCGCGATTACGATGGTGCACTGTGGCCGCTGGCGACCGCAGGGTTCTTCCGGGTCAGGGCCGGGGCACCCGACGCGTTGCGCCCGATCGGCCTCGCGCTCTAGGCACGCGGGCGTCAGGCGACCTTGCGCTCGTCGCGGTCGAACAGCTTTTTCAGCTCGTCGGCGGGCAACGGCTTGCTGAAGTAAAAGCCCTGGATCTGCGAACAGCCCTGTTCGCGCAGGATGTCGAGCTGCTCGACATTCTCGACGCCCTCCGCCGTGGTTTCCATGCCCAGCGCATCCGCCAGCGTCGTGATCGATCGGATGATCGCGGTCGCGCCCTCATTGGCCATCAGGTCGATGATGAAGCTGCGATCGATCTTCAGCTTGTCGAAGGGGAAGCTGCGTAGATAGCTGAGCGACGAATAGCCGGTGCCGAAATCGTCGAGCGCCACGCGCACGCCCAGCGCGCGCAGGCTGTGCAGCGACGCCAGCGTCGCTTCGATATTGTCGATGAACAGGCTTTCGGTGATCTCGAGCTCGAGCCGGCCCGGGTCGAGTCCGCTGTCAGCGAGCGCGCTGAGGATCGTCGCGTTGAGGCCGGGGTTGCGAAACTGGACGGGGGAGATGTTGACGGCGACGCGCACATTTTCGGGCAGCTGGATCGCCATCCGGCACGCCTCGCGCAGTACCCATTCGCCGATCGGCACGATCAGCCCGGTGTCTTCCGCCAACGGGATGAATTCGACCGGCGATACCAGTCCCCGTGTCGGGTGATTCCAGCGCAACAGCGCCTCGAACGCCGCAACCCGGCTTTCGGCCAGGTTGAACAGCGGCTGGAACATCAGGAACAGGCGCCCGTCATTGAGGGCGTCGTGCAGGTCGAGCTCCATCTCGCGGCGCGCGCGGGCCTCCGCATCCATCGCCGCTTCGAAGAAGCGCGCGCAGTTCTTGCCCTCCGACTTGGCGCGATAGAGCGCAAGGTCGGCATTTTTGAGCAAGGTCGTGACGTCGCTGCCGTCCAGACTGGCGATGGCGACGCCGACCGTCGTGCCCGGCACGATGCGGTGGCCGTCGATCCGCGCCGGCCGCGCAACGGTATCGATGATGTCATGGGCGATCCGGTCGAACGGCCGGTGTTCGGGCAGCAGCAGCGCGAATTCATCACCCCCCAGCCGGGCGACGAACCCGTCGTCGCCCACCAGCGTGCGCAGCCGCGCGCCGATCTCGCACAGCAACGCATCGCCCACCGGGTGGCCGAGCGTGTCGTTCACCGCCTTAAAATTGTCGAGGTCGAGGCAGAACAGCGCCATCCGTCGCGCACTGCGCGCGTTCTTCAGCACGAGCTGGACATGCTCGCGCAGCAGCGCGCGATTGGGCAGGCCCGTCAGGCTGTCGTGAAACGCCATATGCGCGATCTGTCGCTCGCGCGCGTCGATATCGACGACCATCTGGTTGAAGCTTTGCGCCAGCCGGCCCAGCTCGTCATTGCCGGATACCGGCACCTGCGCCTGTTCGCCGGCGCTGACCCGCTGTGCGGCGCGGTCGAGCTCGCGCACCGGCCGCGCGATCGCGCGCGCCAGGAAGGCGCTGCCCGTGACGGCGACGATCACGCCGATGATGCCCAGGATGGCCAGGATGTTGAAGATCGGCCGATACTGGCCGAGCGCATCGGTCAGGCTGAACTGAAGCACGAGCAGATGGGCCGCGGCGGGGTCGAAACTCTGGATCGGGCGGGTTTGGATCAGGATCCGTTCGCCGTCCTCGATACGCTCGATTCCGGCGCGGGCGGCTGGATCGCGCAGCGCGCGCTCGACCCGATCGACCGGACGCACTTCCGGCTTCAGCTTGAACGCGGTGAGTTGCGACAGGCTGGTCATTTCCGCTTCGTCGAGCGATTTGGCAAAGACCACCCAGCCGAGCAGCATCGGCGCCTCGACCGGGGCCGCAATCGCCGCATAGTCGCGGTCGCCCAGCCGGAGCACGCCGCGGTCGGCACCCTGATCGAGCAGCGCAGGCAACCGTTCGGCCTGACGCGGGTCGAGCCGGCCCCGATAACCGATCAAGTCGCCGTCGATGGTGACCACGAACGCCTGGTCGAGGACGAGGCGGCGCTTCAGGCTGTCGAGCGCCGATTCGATCGTCGGTGCGTCGGCGCTTGCGACGGCGGCACGAAATCCGTAATCGATCGCCAGCACACGGCCCGCATCGGCGAGCTGCGAATAGCGCATCGTCGTGATGCGATCGAAAATCTCGCCGCCGGCCTGAAGCTCGGCGCGGACCGCGCGCTCGGCATAGCGATCGATGCCCCAGCGCGCGCCGCCCAGCATCAGCGCCACGGCCGCGCCGAACAGCAAGGCGTAGAACAGCGTCAGCTTGCGCGACAGCGACCCGCTCGCGTGCAGCCGCGCCGCGATCCGGGCGACAGGGACGAAGCGCGCCATGCCGGTCACCGAAGCTGGAGCTGGACCTGGCGGGCCAACTGGCCGGTCGCGGCGAACACCATCGTCTGAACGATTTCGTTGTCGCGCGCACGCGATCGCGGGTGCCAGACCGTGACCCGCGCCGGGCCGGCCGGAACCGCGGCGATCCGGGCGATGCCGTCACCGCCCGTGGCGATCGCATATGGTGTGTCGACGACCTTGATGAATCCGCTCATGCGGTCGTGGATGTTGCAACCCAGCGCGACCGCGCCGGGGGTCTTGAAGGTGTAGCTGCGCACTTCGTCGCGCCCATAGAGCTTGAGCTCGAAACGCGCGGGCTTGGAAAAGGAATAGATGTGGTGACGCACCTTGTCCCGGTTCGGAAAGGCAACGCTCGCGCCGACCGGGACGATAAGGACATGGGGCTGGAACGCGATGTCGCGCTGGACCATCGTGGTTCCCCAGGGAAAACGGATCGGCCGATCGGACACGCCACCAGCGGGCATCACCGTCACCACCGCATCGCGAATCGGTGTTCCGGCGGCATCAACCACCCGAAGCTCCAGCTCGCCTGCCCATGCCGGCACCGTTGACAGCGCGGCGATTGCGCAAACTGCGGAAAACTTCACCATGGCCGCCGGGATGGATCAGAAACTTCAACATCGCGTTAAGCGCGGCCGGCGGCTGCCCGCGCGACAGCCCCCGATTTGTTAACCATATCCGGCATAGACGCGACGGATGAGCCGTTTACATCTGCTTCAATTCTTCCCCCCTGTTTTGGTCGCCGCCATCGGGCTGATCGCGCCGTCGACCGCGACCGCCGAAGAGCTGCGCCAGGGCGGCAAACTGGTGCTGACCAACGGGATTTCGACGCTGGAAGGCGCATCGGGTGGCGGCATCGCGAGCTGGGCGGTGATCGCGGGCAACGAAACGCGCGACGGCATCGGCGCGCAGGCGTCGGTGACGGTTACCGAGCAGCGCGATTACGACGTCCGCGTGCTGAGTGCCGCGATCGGCTTTTTCGACCGGGTCGAACTCAGCTATGCGCGCCAGAACATCAACACCAACGAAATCGGCGGCGCGCTGGGCATCGGCAAAGACTTTGCCTTCGACCAGGACGTGTTCGGGGCGAAGGTCAGGCTGCTCGGCGATCTGGTCTATGGCCCCGAATGGCTTCCCGCGGTCGCGGCGGGTGTCCAGTACAAGAAGAACCGCGACGCCGACATCGTCCGAGCGGTCGGCGCCGCCCATGACGAGGGTGTCGACGTCTATGCCTCGGCGACCAAGCTGCTGCTGCGCCACAGCCTGCTGGTCAATGCGACGCTCCGGCTGACCAAGGCCAACCAGCTCGGCCTGCTCGGCTTTGGCGGCGATCTCGGCGATGCGCACCGCGTCGAGGTGGAGGCGAGCGCAGCCTATCAGTTTTCGCGCCCCTTCGCGGTCGGGGCCGAGTTTCGGTCGAAGCCCGACAATCTCGGCATCGCGCGCGAGGACGACTGGTTCGACGTCTTCGCCGCCTATGCGATCAATCGCCACGTCACCGCGACCGTGGCCTATGCCGATCTCGGCTCGGTCGCCACCGTGCGCAACCAGCGCGGCGTGTTGTTCCAGCTCCAGGCCGGCTTCTGAGGACCGATGACGATGCCTCCGTACTTCCTCGCGCTCGCTTTGCTTGCCGCCGCGCCCAACCAGGACGGCGCACCTCCGCCGCACGCCGTGCCGGGCGAGGACGCGGTCGACCCCTATCGCGTCGATCCGGCCAATGCCGGCGCGCGGCCGTTTTCGGGCCCGTCGCTGGCGGCGGCGTTCCATGGCCAGGCGGGGATCCGCCGGATCGTCGACGGGCTGGTCGCGCGCGCCTATGCCGATCCGGTGATCGGCGAGATTTTCGATCGCCACGACCGGGTGCGGCTGTCGCGCACGCTGTTCGAACAGTTCTGCTACCTGCTCAACGCCGGCTGCACCTATTCCGGCCGCGACATGAAGGCTGCGCATAAGGACCTGGGCGTCGAACATGCCGACATGAACCGGCTTGTGGAACTGCTTCAGGATGCGATGGCCGAAGAGGGCGTGTCCTTTGCCGCCCAGAACAAGCTGTTGTCGAAGCTCGCGCCGATGCGCGGCGACGTGGTCGAACGCTGATCGGCGCACTTGGCTGGCGGGGAGGGCGTTACCTCCTCGTCACGCCAGCCTTGTGCCGATGTCCACGCGCAACGACGGTGAAAGCGGGATGCCGGATCAAGTCCGGCATGACGAAAGCGCAGGGACGCCAGCCGCCGCCCCGGGGCCCCGGCACGAGGCCGGGGTGACGGGCAGGGTAAGCGAGCCAGCGCGCTCGCGTCGACCCTCAGCGCAGGCCCATGCGGATCGCGCCGTCGAGGCGCACGTCCTCGCCGTTGAAATAGGGGTTGCGCAGCATTTCCAGCGCCAGGCTGGCATATTCCTGCGGATCGCCCAGCCGCTTGGGGAACGGCACCGACGCCGCCAGCGCGTCCTTCACATTCTGTGGCGCGCCCATCATCAGCGGGGTTTCGAAGATGCCGGGCAGGATGGTGTTGATGCGGATGCCTTCGTTCGACAGGTCGCGCGCGATCGGCAGCGTCATGCCGACCACCCCGCCCTTCGACGCCGAATAGGCCGCCTGGCCGATCTGGCCGTCCTCCGCCGCCACCGACGCGGTGTTGACGATCGCGCCGCGCTCGCCCGACGCCAGCGGGTCGAGCGTCAGCATCCCCGCCGCCGACCGCGCGATGCAGCGGAAGGTGCCGATCAGGTTGATCTGGATCACCCATTCGAACGCCTGGGTCGGAAAGAACTTGATCGATCCGTCTTCCTTCGACCGGCTGGCGGTCTTCATCGCGTTGCCGACGCCGGCGCAGTTGACCAGGATGCGTTCCTGGCCGTGCGCTTCGCGGGCCTTCGCGAAACCGGCGTCGACGCTCTCGTCGCTGGTAACGTTGACCTCGCAGAACACGCCGCCGATCTCGGCCGCCATCGCGTTACCCTTCTCGGCCTGAAGGTCGAAGATCGCGACCTTCGCCCCCGCCGCCGCCAGTGCGCGTGCGGTCGCCGCGCCCAGTCCCGATGCGCCGCCGGTCACGACCGCGGAAAGTCCGTTCAGCTCCATCATCCTGCTCCTGTCCCGTTGCGCGGCGGGGGCGATCCCGCCCGAATGGGACCGAGCCTTGGCTCGCGCCGCACTGTCCGTCAACGGTGCGCGGACAAATGTTCACATGCTGTATAACCAGGTTGACTTGGTATTCGCGCGGCGTCGGCGGATAATGGCCGGGACCCGAATACGGGACAGTCGCTCAACCCGTTCTGGAGGATGCCGCATGGCCGCGCTGGACGTGCCCGAACCCGATTTCATGGCGGACGAGGAGCTGGTGATGCTCCGCGATTCGGCCGCAACCTTCTTCCGTCGCGCCGCCCCGCCCGAGCGCGTCGAACGCTGGCGCGAGGCCGGCCAGGTCGAACGCGACTTCTGGCGCGAAGTCGGCCGGGCGGGGTTCCTGGGGGTCAGCGTGCCGACCGAATATGGCGGCGCGGGCGGCGATTTCCGCCATGATGTCGTGCTCGTCGAACAGGCCGCGCGCGCCCGGCTGGAGGGGTTCGCGCTGTCGCTGCACAACGTCATCATCACCCCCTATATCCAGCGCCACGGCACCGAGGAGCAGAAGCGCCGCTGGCTGCCCAAGCTGTGCTCGGGCGAGCGCGTGTCGGCGATCGCGATGAGCGAGCCGGGCGCGGGCTCCGACCTGCAATCGATCCGCACGACGGCGATCAAGGATGGCAACGGCTACCGCATCAACGGGGCGAAGACCTTCATCTCCAACGGACAGATCGCCGACCTGATCGTCGTCGTCGCCAAGACCGACCCGGCGCAGGGCGCGCGCGGCATTTCGCTGCTGGTCGTCGAGACCGACGAGGTCGAGGGGTTCCGCCGCGGCAAGGCGCTCGACAAGATCGGCAACGAGGCCCAGGACACGTCGGAACTGTTTTTCGACGATGTCTGGGTGCCGTCGGAAAACCTGCTGGGGCTGGAGGAAGGCAGGGGCTTCTATCAGCTGATGGACGAGCTGCCCAAGGAGCGGCTGATCATCGCGATTTCGGGCGTCATCACCATGGAGCGCGCGATCGAGGAGACGGTCGAATATACCCGCAACCGCAAGGCGTTCGGGCAACCCGTGTTCGATTTCCAGAACACCCAGTTCAAGCTGGCGGAATGCAAGGCCAAGGCGACGATCGCCAAGGTGTTCGTCCAGGATTGCATGCGCCGGGTGCTCGACGGCACGCTCGACAACCCGACGTCCGCCATCGCCAAGATGTGGGTCACCGACACCGAATGCCAGATCGTCGACGACTGCCTGCAGCTCCACGGCGGCTATGGCTATATCAACGACTATCCGATCGCGCGGATGTACAAGAACAGCCGCATCCAGCGCATCTACGGCGGATCGAACGAGATCATGAAGGTGCTGATCGCGAGGTCGCTGTAGCGGGATCGCGACCGGAGGCGTTCCACCGTTCGACACCGCCCCCAGCCGTCATGCCAGCGCAGGCTGGCATCTCATGCAGAGTGGGGCACCAACATGACGCAAGACCCCAGCCTGCGCTGGGGTGACGGAAAATGGGTGGCGATCACTCGACGAGGACTTTGGGCACATGAAAGCGATCCGCCTGCATCACCCCCAGTCGATCGACGCGCTCCGCGCCGCCGAACTGCCCGATCCCGGTGAACCGGGGCCGGGCGAAGTGCGGGTACGGCTCCACGCCACTTCATTGAACTATCACGACTATGTTGTCGTCACTGGCGGCATCCCGACGCTGGACGGGCGCATCCCGATGTCCGACGGGGCGGGCGTGGTCGAGGCGGTCGGCGCGGGCGTCAGCGCATTCAATGTCGGCGATTCCGTCATCTCGGTCTTCTTTCCCGACTGGCGCGACGGGCGGCCGGGCGAGATGGTGCAGGGCCATGTCCCCGGCGACCATGCCGACGGCTTTGCCCGCATGGTCGTCGTCGCGCCGGCGCATCACTTCACCCGCGCGCCCAAAGGCTGGAGCCATGTCGAAGCCGCCACCCTGCCCTGCGCCGCGCTGACCGCGTGGCGCGCGGTGGTGGTCGAGGGGCAGGTGAAGCCCGGCGACATCGTGCTGGTTCAGGGCAGCGGCGGCGTGTCGATCTTCGCGCTGCAATTCGCGAAGGCGATGGGCGCGACGGTGATCGCCACCTCATCGTCCGGTGAGAAGCTGGTGCGGCTGAAGGCGCTCGGGGCCGACCACCTGATCAACTACGGCGACACGCCCAATTGGGGCATGGCCGCGATGGCGGCGAGCGGCGGCGGCGTCGACCTGGTGGTCGAGGTCGGCGGCGCGGGCACGATGGGCCAGTCGATCGCTGCCGCACGCTTTGGCGGGCACATCGCGCTGATCGGCGTGCTGGCCGGCCATGTCGCGCCATTGCCGACGACGATCCTGATGATGAAGCAGCTGCGCGTCACCGGCATCACGGTCGGCACCCACCGCCAGCAGCGTGAGATGATCCGCGCGCTGGAAGCGACCGGCATCCGTCCGGTCATCGACGCCACGCGCTTCACCCTCGAAACCCTTCCCGACGCCTTCCGGCATCAGGCGAGCGGCGCGCATTTCGGCAAGATCGCGGTCGAGATCGGCTGACCCCGACGCGGCGAACGGCGGAAGGGGCAGGGCGGGCCACCTCGCGTGGCTGCCCGACCTCGCACGGGCTTGCGTCGATCGGCTGACCTGCCATGGAGTGCGGCGACGACCGCAATTTTCAGCTTTGCCGGCACGGGGGCGCACTGCATCGATGACCACCCACACCTCCTCGCGACTGGTTGCGCGCCTGCGCGACGCGCTCGGGCCACGCCATGTCCTGACCACCCCGGCGGCGATGCGGCGGTGGTGCACCGGCTATCGCATCGGCCGGGGCGAGGCAGCGGCGGTGGTGCGACCGGGGTCGCTGGTCGAGATGTGGCGGGTGCTGGAGATCTGCGCCGCGGAGAATGCGGTCCTGATCGCACAGGCCGCCAACACCGGGCTGACCGGCGGGTCGACCCCGGCGGAGCAGGGCTATGACCGCCCGGTCGTGGTAATGAACACCCTGCGCATCGACGGTATCCATCTGGTCGCCGGCGGGGCGCAGGCGATCTGCCTGGCGGGATCGACGCTGTTCGACCTCGAACGCCGGCTGCAGCCGCTGGGCCGTCAGCCGCATTCGGTGATCGGGTCGTCGTGCATCGGGGCGTCGGTGGTCGGCGGCATCTGCAACAATTCGGGCGGCACGCTGATCCGGCGCGGCCCCGCCTATACCGAGAGCGCGCTTTTCGGCGTCATCGATGCCGACGGTCGTCCGCGGCTGGTCAACCATCTGGGCGTCGCGGTCGATGCGTCGCCCGAAACGCTGTTGAGCGCGGTCGAATCAGGCGACTTCACCCTCGCCGCCGATGCCGGGCGCGCCTGTTCCGATCCCGACTACCAAACGCATGTCCGCGATTGCGCGGCCCCCACCCCGGCGCGTTTCAACGCCGATCCGCGCCGGCTGTTCGAAGCGGCGGGCAGCGCCGGGCATGTCGTCGTCTTCGCGGTCCGCGTCGACACCTTTCCCGCCGATCGGGAAACCCGGACCTTCTATATCGGCGCCGCCGACCCGCAGATCCTCACCCGGTTGCGGCGGACGATCCTGACTGACTTTGCCGCGCTGCCGGTGGAGGCGGAGTACCTCCATCGCGACGCGTTCCGCATCGCCGAACGCTATGGCCGGGATACCTATCTCGCGGTGCGCCATCTGGGGACGCGCCGGATGCCGCTGCTGTTCGCGACGCGCACGCGGATGGAAAACCTGCTCGGCCGGCTGCCGTTCACGCGTCCGGGGGCGTTCGACCGGATCGTCCAGGCGGTGGTCGACCGGGTGCCGTTGGCGCTTCCGCCGCGGCTGCGCGGCTTTCGCGACCGCTTCGACCATCACCTGATCCTGCGCATGGCCGACGACGGGATTGCGGAGGCGCGGCGCTGGCTCGACGCCGCGTTCGACGGTGTCGACGGCGCGTTCTTCGAAGCGACCCCGGACGAGGCGGCGGCGGCGCTCCAGCTGCGCTTCTGCGTCGCGTCCGCCGCGATCCGGATGCAGGCGCTGGGTGCCGAACGGGCGGGCGGGCTGGTCGCGCTCGACCTCGCGCTGCCGCGCGACACGACCGAGTGGTTCGAGCGCCTGCCCGCCGAGCTCGAGGAAAAGCTCGTCGCGAAGGTCTATTACGGCCACTTCTTCTGCCAGGTGTTCCATCACGACTATCTCGTCCGCGCGGGCGAGGACGTGCATGCGGTCGAGGCGGCATTGCTCGCCCACACCCGCGCCCGCGGCGCCCAATGCCCGGCCGAGCATAATTTCGGCCATCATTATCCCGCGCCCGAAACCGTGCTCGCCCATTACCGCGCGCTTGATCCCACCAACGCGCTCAACCCCGGCATCGGCCAGGCGAGCCGCGCCGCCGGCTGGCGCTGACCGGCCGGCGGGGTGCGGGACGCGCGACCGTCGACATTTCAGGACATCGGCGTGCTCGGCAGGCGCGCGACCAGCCGCGCCAGCTCAACCTGGGATCCGACCTCCATCTTGTCGAAGCTGTGCTTCGGGTGGCTGGCGTGGACCCGGCGGGTGTCGCCTGGACGTGAAGGGAATCTGACCTGCTCCCCGGAAATCATGCCATTGGTAAGTCAGCTCGTCAGATAGAGACGCGTGATGCGGCGAGGCCGATTTACCGAGGAACAGATCATTGGAGTGCTGCGCGAGCATGGGGCTGGCTTGGAACGGTGGCGATGGTTTTGCCGTCGCCTTTTCAGCCTGAGCCTGGCTCTACGGAACTGCAACCGCCAGCGGTGTCGCAAGACGCGCTCACTTAGCCGGCGCCCTGACTACGGAGATTTCCGGATATTGGTGCCCGCTGCGCAAGCCTAGCCTCAGTCAAAGGAAGCAGACCGGAGGGGACGGCACATGGCGACGAACGCGATCCACGACGTATCGAGCCTGCCGTTCACGAAGCCGAGCGACGTCAGCAGCCATGTGGTGCGCGAAACGGTATTGAGCCCGCGCTTCTACACAACCGATTTCGCCGCGCTCGATGCGATCGACGTATCGTCGGTATGGGACGAGTGGGATGCGCTGATGCGCGAAATGGAAGCCGATCCCAACCGCGATCATTTCAAGCGCAAGACGTCGTTCGAGGGCGCGATCGAGGAATTGCCAGATGCGCTTCGCGCCGAATTCACCGAATTCCTCGTCACTGCGATGACCTCGGAATTTTCCGGCTGCATCCTCTATGCCGAGATCGCCCGGCGGACGAAAAACCCGCAGCTGCGGCGCCTGATGCGACTGCTGGCGCGCGACGAAAGCCGCCATGCCGGGATCATCAACGACAGTCTGAAGGACGCCGGGCTAGGCATCGATCTCGGCTTCCTCACCCGGGCGAAGAAATACCATTATTTCAGCCCGAAGTTCATCCTGTACGGCACTTATCTGTCGGAAAAGATCGGCTATGCCCGCTACATCACCGTGTTCAGGCATTTGCAGCGGCATCCCGAACACAAGTTCCACCCGTTGTTCGACTGGTTCGAAGAATGGTGCAACGACGAGTTCCGCCACGGCGAGGCGATCGCGCTGCTCATCCGCGCCGATCCGTCGCTGACCCGGGGGATCAATCGCTGGTGGATCCGGTTCTTCCTCATTGCGGTCTACACCACCATGTACGTGCGCGATCACACCCGCCCCGCGCTGCACGAGGGGCTAGGCTGCGACGTGGAGACGTTCGATTACGACGTCTTCCGCCTGACCAGCGAGATCAGCCGCCAGTGCCTCCCACTGGAATTCGATACCGACAGCGCTGGGTTCCGGCGCGGGATGGAAGCGATGCAGAGGGCTGCCGATCGCATGGTTGCCGCCCGCCGCAGGGGTGGCATCGCCGGGCGCCTCTCGCGCTGGCGGGGCATCCTCGAGGTCGGACTGGCGTTCGCGCGGCTCTTCTTCCAGCCCACCCGATCGCTGGCCCTGCCCGATCACGTTCGATTGCAGCCGATCTGGTAGATTTTCGCCCGGCCCCGGTGACCTTGCGCGACTCGCCCGACTTCGGCAGCAGATCGAGAAGGGGGCCGCGCGAACCGGCGCGGGTCTCAGGCTTGCGACGGTCCCGGCGTGAGGGTCGCCATCAATTGCCCGTGCTTGAGCGGCTTTGCCAGCACCGCGTCGAACCCGCTGGCGAGCGCCGCATCGCACAGCGCGTCGGAATAGTGGCCGGTCACAAGGATCGCCCGGCCATGCCAGCCGCGCCGCTTCAGCCCGCGCAGTACGCCGATGCCGTCACCGTCGGCCAAACGATAGTCGGCGATCAGAAAGCGGGCGTCGGCTGCGGCGCGATCGTTCGCAAGGGTCGCCGCGCTGGCATAGGATTTGACGTCGAACCCGCGCCCGTGGAGCAGGAGATGGAGCGAGCGGCGGACCGCGTCGTCATCTTCGATCAGCAGCACGCGATCTGGCCTGGCCGGCGCGGCTGACAGGGTATCGGTCATGGCGGCATCCTCCTGATCTGATCGCACAGGAATGCCAGGCCGGGCCGGCCGGGTCTGTACGCAAAGCTCCTAGGATGCCTCCTCGCCCAGCCGCGCGGCGAAGGCGATGTGCAGCGCTTCGGACAGGCTGCGGACGCCAAGCTTGGTCATCACATTGGCGCGATGTACCTCGACCGTGCGCGGGCTGATGCCGAGATCATAAGCGATCGTCTTGTTCGGATCGCCGCGGACCAGGCCGGCGAGCACCTCGCGTTCACGCGGGGTCAGCGCGGCGAGCTTCACCTCGGCCTCGTGCCCTTCGATCTGCGCCTGATGGCCGCGATCGAGCCGTTCGAAGCCGGCTTCGAGCGCCTGCATCAGCCGCGCCTTCTCGAACGGCTTTTCCAGGAAGTCGACTGCGCCAGCCTTCATTGCCGTCACTGCGCTCGATATGTCACCATGGCCGGTCAGGACGATTACTGGCAGACCGGCGCCCGCCTCGTTCAGCCGCCGCTGCACCTCGAGCCCGTCGATTTCTGGCATGCGGATGTCGAGCAGCACGCAGCCGGGCTCGGCATGGCGCAGCTGCTTCAGGAACGCCGCGCCGCCTTCGTGCACATGTACCCGGAAACCCGAGGTCTTGAGCAGGAAGCTCGCCGAGCGACGGATCGACTCCTCGTCGTCGACGATGTGGACCACGCGGGCTTCGCTCATGATCAAATCGCTCCACTTTCCAGGGTGAAATGAAAGGCCGCACCGCCTTGCTTCAGGTTTTCGGCCCAGATGCGGCCGCCATGCGCTTCGACGATGGTGCGGCTGATCGACAGGCCCAAGCCCATGCCGGCTTCCTTACTCGTGTTGAACGCCTCGAACAGGCGCGGCTCGATCGCGGGATCGATGCCGCCGCCGGTATCGGCGACCGTGATCCGCACCCGATCGGGCTCGATGCGCCGAGTGGTGATCGTGACGTCGCGCACCGTGCGGCCCTGCACCGCCTCGACCGCGTTGCGAACCAGATTGACGACGACCTGCTGGATCTGGACGCGATCGGCGAGGACCAGCGGCGCCTGTGGATCGAGATCGATCAGCGCGCGCACGCCGCGCTCGCGCGCGCCGATCAGCGCAAGGCGGCTCGCATCCTCGATCAGCCCCGCAAGCGGCTCGACCCGGCGTTCGACCTCGCCGCGCGCGACGAAATCGCGCAGCCGCCGCACGATCGCGCCGGCGCGCAGCGCCTCGCGGGCCGACTGGCTGACCGCCTCGCCGAGCAAATCCGTATCGATGGGCAATTGCCGGAGCAGGTCCTCGCTCGCCTCCATGTAGTTGGTGATCGCTGCGAGCGGCTGGTTCAGCTCATGCGCGATCGTCGACGCCATCGTCCCCATCGCGCTGACCCGCGAGATGTGGATGAGTTCGGACTGAAGCTGCTTCAATCGCAGCTCGGCCTCCTGCTGCGCGGTCAGGTCGCGGATGAAGCCGGTGAACAGGCGATGCCCCTCAAGCAGCGTCTCGCCCACCGCCAGGTCCATCGGAAACTCGCTGCCGTCGCGGCGCCGGCCGACGACGATGCGTCCGGTGCCGATGATCCGCTTTTCGCCGGTCTGCCGGTAGTGCGCGATGTAATCGTCATGGCGTGCGCGATCGCCGCCCGGCATCAGCATGCCTACATTGCGGCCGATCACCTCTGCCTCGGTATAGCCGAACAGGCGCGCGGCGGCGGCGCTGAACGATTCGATCACGCCGCGTTCGTCGATCACGATCATCGCATCGGGGATGGTGGCGAGGATCGACTGGAGATGCGCCTCGCTGCGTTCGAGCGATACCGCCGCGGCGCGACGATCGGTTACGTCTTCGATCTGCAGCGCGAACAGGGGTTCGCTTCCGGCGCGGTCGATCGGCGCGACATCGACGGTGGCGACGAACTCGGTCTGGTCGGCGCGGACCAGCCAGCGATCGGCGGCTTCACCGGTCGACTGGCTCGCCACCAGCGCGTCGATCGCGCCGACTTCCGGGCCGATCGGGACAAAGCGCGCGATGTCGCCGCCGATGGCATTTGCCGCCGAGCATTCGAACAGCCGCGCCGCGCCGGCATTCCAGCTGAGGATGCGGCCGTGACGATCCACCAGGATCAGGGCGCGCCGGCGATCGGCCGTGACGGCGGCGGCGATGACGGGGGTCAGGTCGTCGATCGGTCGGCTCATGCAAGCGGCATAGCCTGCGTACGGAATGACACCATTGGGAAAATTCCCAATCCTCGCCGGCCGCTCGCCCCGGCATTGCGCGAGCGACCGATCGCCCGACACGGTCGGCAAACCAAAAAGGGGCATTCGAGATGTTGAAATCTTTGTCCGTCGCGGCGGTCATCGCCACCCTGGCCGTCACGGCACCGGCGCAGGCGAAGCAGGGCGACGTCCTCGTCCGGCTGCGCGGCATCGTGGTGGCGCCGACCGGAACGTCCGACGGCATCGCGCCGAGCTTCCCGACCGGCCGGGTAAAAGTAGGGACGGCGGTGATGCCCGAAGTCGACATCACCTATATGGCAAGCGACCATATCGGCTTCGAGCTGATCGCGGCGACCACCCGCCACGGCATTGAGGGTGCAGGCGCGATCGGCAGCGTGCGCGACCTTGGCCGCACTTGGGCACTGCCGCCGACGCTGACCGCGCAGTATCACTTCCTGCCCGAAAGCAAGGTGCGGCCCTATATCGGGGCGGGGATCAACTACACGATCTTCTACGCGACGAAGGCGGGCAGCGACCTGGTCGCGGCGGTCGGGCCGACCCGGATCAAGCTCAAGGACAGCGTCGGCTATGCCTTGCAGGCCGGTGTCGACATTGATCTGAACAAGCGCTTCTTCGCCAATGTCGACGTCAAATATGTCGACATGGACCCAAGGGTGCGGCTGGACACCGGCGGCCTGATCAATACCACGCGCGTGCATATCGATCCGATCGTTGTCGGCGTCGGCATCGGCGCGCGCTTTTGAAGCCACCTTCCCCCGGCGGGGCGGCCGAACGGTCACCCCGCCTTCTCTTCGTCACCCATGGACGAGCAGCACCGGCACCGGCCCTTGTTTGAGGAAGGTCGCGGTCGCGCCGCCGAACAAGGCCTCACGAAGCCGCGAATGGCCATAACCGCCCATCACCAGATAGTCCGGGCCGAGCTTTAGCGTTTCCGCGATCAGTGCCTCACCGATCGGCCGGCCGCCGGCCGTTTGCGGCACGATGGTGCTCCTCACGCCGTGCCTGGACAGATACATGGCCGCAGCGTCGCTTTTCACGGCACTTCGTTCGCCGTCCAGTTCGAGCAGCGTTACGCGCTCGGCCCGCGCCAGCAGCGGCACTGCAACCCTGAGCGCAGCCTCGCACGCCGAGGATCCGTTCCACGCGACAACCGCGTGACCGTGATAGTCGACCCGGCTTATCGACGGCGGCACCGCCAGAACTGTCCGGTCAAGGTCCACCAACAACGCGCCGATGATCCGGCCGAACTCCTGCCCTAAGGGATCTTCCAGCGCCGTGTTCAGCACCACCACGTCAGCCATGCGCGCCGCCCGCTCGATGGCGACGCCTAGATCGCCGACCGCATCCGACCAGCTCCAGGCCACGTCTTCGGTCTCCAGCCGCGCGGTGATCGCAGCACGATTCTCGTCCTGACGGCTACGCTCTTCGCCGGCCAGGACGGCATAGCCGCCCATCTCGATCAATCCGGCGTCGACGAACGGCGTCACCGTCGCCTCGACGCAGATCAGATGGCCTCCGATCGTGCGGACCAGGTCGAGCGCCGCCTGCAGGCGCGCCTCTTGCCCGGCGTCGGCATGAGCCACGAACAGCACGTTCTTCATCGCGCGATCCTCCGATATGTGTGGATGATCGCTACGCTAGGCCGCGGCCGATCCGCCCTCCATCGGGAATGCTACGGAGTCAGATCGCCTGGCTGAACCGCGCCTCCGGCCCGCGATGCCGATCGAACAGCACGGCCGCCAGCCGGGCGTAAGGCTGGCCCGAGGGGGTCACGCTCACCTCATCGCCGTCGCGCGTGACGATACCGGCGTCGCACAGTTCGTCCCAGGCGTGGCGCGGCGGCCGGATGGCGGCCGTCAGGCGGCCGAGATTGATCCGCCCGGTGCAGAGAAGCTGCTCGATCACCCGGGCGCGCAATCGGTCCTCGGCATCACGGCGCACGCCGCGCACGCCGGCATCGATGCCGTTCGCCGCCAGCATCCGATAGCGGCCGACATGTTTCTCGTTCTGCACGATCAGGCCATCGAACTGGCTGATCGCCGAGGCGCCGAGGCCGATGAGCGTCGGCGACGGATCGTCGGTGAAGCCCTGGAAGTTGCGGCGCAGCTGCCCCATCCGGGCGGCGATCGCCAGACTGTCGTCGGGGCGCGCGAAATGATCGAAACCGATCGCCTGCATCCCCCATTCGAGCAACAGGTCGTGCGCCAGCGCCCGTTGCCAGAAGCGCGCTTCTGGCTCGGGCAAAGTCGACGCGTCGATCCGGCGCTGGCGGGGCAGGAGCTTGGGCATATGGGCGTAGCCGAACATTGCGACGCGATCGGGCGCCAGCGTTCGCGCCGCGGCGAGGGTCGCCGCGATGTCGTCGAGCGACTGGCCGGGCAGGCCGTACATCAAATCGAGGTTGATCCGATCGATCCCGGCATTGCGCGCGAGGGCGATCGTCTTGGCCACGGTCGCGAACGGCTGGATCCGGCCGATGGCTCCCTGGATGATAGGCGCGAAGGTCTGCGCGCCGACGCTCAGCCGGCCGACCCCCATGGCATTTAGAGCGCTGGCATGACCGGCGGTGAAACTGCGCGGATCAATCTCGGCCGCCCATTCGGCGTCGGGCGAAAGATCGAAATGGGCACGGAGCGCGCCGGCGACCGTCAGCATCTGCGCCGGCGACAGCGCGTTGGGGCTGCCGCCTCCGAAATGCACCGCCTGCACCCGGCCGGCGCAGCGCCGGCCGACATGGGCGATCTCCGCCACCAGCGCCTCGACATAATATGTCAGCCGCTCGACCCGACCGACTGCGCCGGTGTTGCAGCCGCAATACCAGCAGATGCTGTGGCAATAGGGGATGTGGAGATAGAGCGAGATCGGATCGCCCGGCGCGATCGCGGCGATCGCATCGGCCTGATCGCGCCCGCCAATGCCGTCGGTGAATTCGGCCGCAGTGGGGTAGCTGGTGTAGCGCGGGACCGGGCGAGCGGCGAAGTGCGGCAGGTAACGGTGCATCTTGTGTTTCTCCCGCGGGGCTAGGCCGGCTTCCGTGGTCACTTGATTCCGATGGGAGGATGCGGGGGATTCGCCAGCCCGTCTCTAGGGAGATTCCCGGAGGCCGGGCGGGCCGGCGGTCAATCAAGCATGGTGCTGTCCTCGGACGGATCGGTGTGAAACTCGTGCCAGATGCCGTTGAGCACCGCGACGCCGACCGCGAGCCCGAGGCCGAGAATCCAGGCGAAATACCACATGCGGTGAACTCCCTGTTCGATCAGTAAAAATCGGGGTTGAGGCGGACTTCCTCGGCTGTCACCCGGCCGAACATCACGCGATAGGCCCAAGCGGTGTAGGCGAGCACGATCGGCAAGAAGACGAGCGTAACCAGCAGCATGATGAACAGCGTTAGGTGGCTCGACGATGCGGTCCACACGGTCAGGCTCGACGCGGGATCAATGGCACTTGGCAGGATGAAGGGGAACATCGACAGACCGACCGTCGCGATGATGCCGACATTGGCTGCGCTCGATCCGGCGAACACCAGCGCGTCGCGACGCCCCCGGATGCCCACGAGCGCCAGCAGCGGCCCGAACAGGCCGAGCACCGGCGCTAGTACCATCCACGGATATCGGCTGTAATTGTCGAGCCAGGCACCTGCCGCGGCTACAGCCTTCAAATAGTGCGGGTTCGACGGGCCATTCGGATCGGCCGCGCCGTCGATGCGGAAACCCATGCCGGTGAAGGCGACCATCAGCCCGCCGAGGACGAACAGCGCGATCGCCGCCACCGCCGCGATCTGGCCCAAGCGCCGCGCACGATCGAGCACCACGCCCCCGGCCTTCAGCGCCAGCCAGCCTGCCCCGTGCAGCGCCAACATCGCCACCGACAACAGCCCGGTGAGCAGGGTGAACGGCGTGAACAGCCCGAGCAGGCTGCCTTCGTAGAACGGCCGCAGGTCGCTATCGAGACGGAAGGGCGCCCCGAGCAACACGTTGCCGACCGCGACGCCGAACACCAGCGCCGGCACGAACGCACCGACGAACAAAGCCCAGTCCCAGCGCGCACGCCAGGCGGGATCATCGCGCTTCGAACGATATTTGAACGCCACCGGCCGCAGGATCAGCGCCGACAGGACCAGGAACATCGCCAGATAGAAGCCCGAGAAGCTGACCGCATAGACGAAGGGCCAAGCGGCGAAGATCGCGCCGCCGCCCAGGATGAACCACACCTGGTTGCCCTCCCATGTCGCGCCGACGCTGTTGATCACCATCCGCCGCTCCTCATCGGTGCCGGCGATGAACGGCAGCAGCGCCATGGTGCCCAGATCGAAGCCGTCGGTCAGCGCGAACCCGATCAGCAGCACGCCGAGCAGGGCCCACCAGATCAAGCGCAGCGTTTCATAGTCGAGGGGAAGCGACATGGTCGGTCTCCGCAGGTAGGGACGTCATTCGGCCGGGACGGCGTGGTGAGGGCTCGGTTCGGGGCGATAGGGCACCGGATCGTGGCGCGGCCGCCAGGGCGTGTAGGTTTCCGGGCCCTTCCGGATGGTGGCGAGCAGCAGCCGCACCTCGATCACCGCCAGCACGCCGTAGAGCAAGGTGAAGCCGATGATCGTCGTCCAGATTTGCGCGACCGTCAGGCTGGAAACCCCGAGGGAAGTCGGCAGCACGCCGTCGACCGCCCAGGGCTGGCGACCGATCTCGGCCACCGCCCAGCCGACCTCAGCGGCTATCCAGGGCAGCGGGATCATCCACAGCGCCAGCCGCAGGAACCACTTGCGCCCGAACTGGCGGGCATTGGCGTAGTAGAGCGCCACCCCGAAGAACGCGATCAGCGCAAAGCCCATGCCGGCCATGCCGCGGAACAGCCAGAACAGTGCCGGCACGTTGGGAACGGTCGACCAGGCGGCCTTGTCGATCGTTGCGGCATCGGCGGTGCGCGGATCGGCGACCCAGCGTTTCAGCAGCAGCGCATAGCCGAGATCGCCCTTGGCGCGCTCATAGGCTTCGCGCGCCGCCACGTCGGTGCGATCGGCCTTGAGCCGCTCGACCGCGTCATAGGCGGTCAGGCCGTTCTCGATCCGCACGCGCGCCTTGGCGACCAGCGGATAGATGCCTTCGATCTGTCCGGTCAGGCTGCGCGTGCCGATCAGACCCAGGACATAAGGGATCTTCACCTCATAGAGCGTCTCACGGCCCTCGTTCGACGGCAGGCCGAACACCGCGATGCCCGCCGGCGCCGGCTCGGTGTGCCACTCGGCCTCGATCGCGGCGAGCTTCATCCGCTGGTTGTCGGTCAGGGTGTAGCCGCTCTCGTCGCCGAGCACGACGACCGACAGGGCCGAGGCCATGCCGAACGCCGCGGCGACCGCGAAGCTGCGCTTCGCCAGCTCGAGATGGCGACCCTTCAACAGGTACCAGGCCGACACGCCAAGCACGAACACGCTGGCGGTGACATAGCCCGCGCTCACCGTGTGAACGAACTTCGCCTGGGCGACGGGATTGAACACCACCGCCATGAAGTCGGTGACTTCCATCCGCATCGTATCGGGGTTGAACGTGGCACCGGCCGGGTGCTGCATCCAGCCATTGGCGACGAGGATCCACACCGCCGACAGGTTCGTGCCCAGCGCGACCATGAAGGTGGTAAGCAGGTGCATCCGCTTGCTGAGGCGATCCCAGCCGAAGAACATCATGCCGACGAACGTCGCTTCGAGGAAAAACGCCATCAGCCCTTCGATCGCGAGCGGCGCGCCGAAGATGTCGCCGACATAGTGCGAATAATAGGACCAGTTGGTGCCGAACTGGAATTCCATCGTCAGCCCGGTGGCGACGCCGAGGACGAAGTTGATGCCGAACAGCGTGCCCCAGAAGCGCGTGATGTCGCGCCAGATCGGCCGATCGGTCATCACATAGACCGTCTCCATGATGACGAGCATGAAGGAGAGGCCGAGCGTCAGCGGCACGAACAGGAAATGATACATCGCCGTCAGGGCGAATTGCAGTCTGGACAGCTCGACGACCGCCATGTCCATGATGATGGTCCCTCCGCTCGACGGCCCCACGCCGCGATACCGCCGCTGCCCTAGGTCCCAGCGCAATCGGGGCCTATCCGGGATTTCCCATAGTCGCCGCCTGCCTTAGACGCGGGCTCAGGATGCGAGGACCTAACGCAAGCGGTGCCCTGTGGCTGATCGACCTGGCGGGCGCGACGTTGTTCGCGTGGGGCATCGCCAGCGGAATCGCCGCGCTGGCGGCGGGATCGGCGGTGCCGGCCGATGCGCTGGTGGCGCTGATCGGCGGCGGGCTGATGCGCGGCGCGGCGGCGATCCTGGTCAACCGGGTGGCGATCCGATCGGCCCAGGCGATCGGCAGCGACACCCGCCGGCGGGTGACCGCGCGGCTGCTCGGCGAGCCGTTGCCGGCACCTGTCGCGATCGGTGAGGCGGCGACGCTGGCGCTCGATCATAGCCGGGCGATCGAGCTGTTCCACGCCCGCTACGCGCCGATCCGCTTCGCCGTCGCGATCGCGCCGCTGATCACGATTGCGATCGTCGCGCTGGCGAGCCTGGTGGCGGCGGGCATCCTGCTGGCGACGCTGGTGCCGTTCGTCATCGGCATGATCCTGGCCGGCACGCTCGCCCGCCAGGCATCGGAGCGTCAGCTCGCGGCGATGGCGCAGCTGTCGGCGCTGATCGTCGATCGCATCCGGACGCTGCCGATCATCCGCCACTTCCGCGCCGAGGAGCGGATCGCCCGGCAGGTTGACGCCGCCGCCCATGATCTCGCCGACCGAACGATGGCGGTGTTGCGCGCGGCCTTCCTGTCGAGCGCGGTGCTTGAATTCTTCGCTGCGCTTTCCGTCGCGCTGGTCGCCGTGTATTGCGGTTTCAGCCTGCTCGGCCTGCTGCCGTTCCCCGATCCCGAGACGCTGACCTTTCGCGAGGCGATGTTCGCGCTGGCGATGGCGCCCGAATTCTACCTGCCGATGCGCCGGCTCGCCGCCGCCTATCATGAAAAGCAGCTCGGCGAGGCAGCCGAGCTGGCGCTCGCCGAGCTGCCCGAAGTCCTGCCGCGCGCGCGGGCCGGGCGCTTTGCCGGGCTGGCGGTCGAAGGCGCGCGGATCGACTGGCCGGGCAAGTCGATCGGCCCGGTCGATCTCGCGATCGGCATCCACGGCCTGGTTGCGCTCACTGGCCCGACCGGCAGCGGCAAGACCAGCCTGCTTGCGGCGATCGCCGGGCAGATCCGGCTTTCGGCAGGATCGATCACGCCGGTCGCGGCCGACGACATCGCCTGGGCGGCGCAGCGGCCACTGATCCTGCCGGGCAGCCTGCGCGACAATCTGGCGCTGGCGCGGCCGGCAGGCGACGACGAGTTGGCGGCGGTGTTGGCGGGGGTCGGCCTGGCACCGATGCTGGCACGGCGTGGCATCGGGCTCGATCTTCCGCTCGATCATCTCGGTTCCGGGCTTTCGGGCGGCGAGCGGCGGCGGCTCGCGCTCGCACGGGCGATTCTCGCCGGCAGGCCGCTGATCCTCGCCGACGAGCCGACCGCCGATCTCGATTCCAGCAGCGCCGAAGCGATCATCGCGCTGCTTCGCGCGCTGTCGAGCAGCCATGCCCTGATCGTCGCGACCCACGATCCGACGCTGGTTGCGGTGGCCGATCGCGAGGTGCGGTTGTGAAGGCGATCGACTTCGCGATCGGCCCTGCGGTGCGCCGCCGCCTGCGCGCGGCGCTGGCCTGCGCCGCGTGCGCCGGGGTGGCGGCGGTGCTGTTGCTGGCGCTGTCAGGCTGGTTCCTCACCGGCGCGGCGATCGCCGGGGCGGCGGGTGCGGCTTCGGTCGCCGTGTTCAACTATCTGCTGCCGAGCGCGGCGATCCGGGGACTCGCGATCGTCCGCACCGCCGGCCGCTATGGCGAGCGGCTGCTCGGCCACCAGGCGGCGCTCGACGCCATTGCCGACTGGCGCGGCAGGCTGTTCGGCACGCTGGCCGCGCAGGATCCGCGCACCGCGCTGGCGCTGTCGAGCGGCGACGCCAGCGCGCGGCTGATCGGCGACATCGCCGCTCTGGAGGACCTGATCGTGCGCCGGCCGACCCGCCCGGCGAGCCTGATCGCCGCACTCGCCGCGGTCGTGTTGGCAGCGCTGGCGGGATGGGCGGCGGCGATCGTGCTGGCGTTGCTGCTCGCGGCGCTGCCGATCGTCCTGCGCGCCGCTGCCACCCGCTGGACGCGCGCCCCGGCCGAGGCGGCGGCCGACGCGCTGGGGCAGTTGCGCACCCGCTTCGTCGACTATGCCGCCGCTCGGCCGGAGATCATCGCCTACGGCCTCGCGGCGCGCACGACCGAGGTGATCGAGGCGATCGCCGCCGAGGCCGATCGCGCCCGCGCGGCGCTGTTCGTCGGCGAGGCGAAAGTCGCCGCGCTGCTCGCCGTCTATGGCGCAGTGGCCGCTGCCGCGATGCTCGCAGTCAGCCGCGGGCCGGCGCCGATCACCGCCCTCGCCCTGCTCGCCGCGGTCGCCGCAATCGAGGCAATGGCGGCCTTCGCCCGCACCGCCGTCGCCCAGGCCAGCGTCGAGCAGGCGTTGAGCCGGCTGGGCCAACTGGCGACGCTCGAGGGTATGCCGTTCCAGGCTCGACGCGAGCGGGTCGAGGCCCTGCCGCTCCGGATCGGCGACCACCCGCTCGCGCCCGGCGACCGGATCGCGATCACCGGGCCCTCCGGCGCCGGCAAGACGCGGCTGATCGAGGCGCTGGCGGGACTGCGTCGGCCAGTGCACGCGCTTCAGGTCGGCGGCGTCGCGGTGGGGGACTGCCCGTTCGACGCTCTGGCAGCGCAGTTTGCGCTCGCGCCACAGACGCCGATGCTCGTTGCCGGATCGATCGCCGACAATCTCCGGCTGGCCCGCCCGGGCGTCGATGAACCCGCCATGTGGGCGGCGCTGGAGGTGGCCTGTCTCGCCGATCGCGTCCGCGCCTTCCCGGCCGGCCTGGAAACGTCGCTCGCCGAAGCGGGTGGCCTGTTGTCCGGCGGCGAGCGCAAGCGGCTTTCGATCGCCCGCGCGATCCTGGCCGAGCGCCCATGGATGCTCCTCGACGAGCCGAGCGAGGGCCTCGATCGCGCCACCGAACAGGTGCTGGTCTCGCGGCTGGCGGCGTGGCTGGCCGCGACTCGGACCGGCTTGATTCTGGTCTCACACCGCCGCGCGCCGCTCGCACTCGCGACGATGACCTTCGACATTCAAGTCATGCCGTCGATCGATCCATCCACAGTTCTAGCCAAGTCGTATGCGGTGTAAGAGCATCGGAGCTTCGGATCCGCGGCGGCGGAGTGACTAGCAGCGGCGCAACGGCAGCCCAACCACATTGCGCCCTGATCCTGGCCGTTTGCGTGTCCGGCGTACCAACCCCAAAACCCGCCAATCACGGCTGTGCGAGACGCCCGGCCGCAGCCTCGCGCGCCATTTCGATGAACGCGCGGAAGGCCGCAGAAGGATTACGGCGACTGGGATAATAGACGCACAGCGGGGCCAGCGGCGGCGTCCAATCGTCCAGAATGCGAACAAGCCGCCCGGCGGCGATATCCTCGCGCACATCGGCTTCCATGAAGTAACCGATCCCTGCACCGTTGGTCACCGCGATCCGCGCCAGCGATGCTTCGTCAAGGGTGAGCGGGCCCTCGACATCGAGCTGCAGATCCTCGTCCGCTTTCGCAAAGCACCACCGGAACAGCGCGCGGTTGGGCAGGCGGATGCGAAGGCAAGGGTAAGCGAGAAGCTCCTGCGGCACCTGCGGCACGGCTCGCCCCTCGAAAAATCCGGGCGCGGCGACCACAGCCATGCGCCGCGCTGGCCCGAGGGGAATGGCGATCGCATCGCTGGGTACCAGATCGGCGCTCCGCACGCCCAGATCGAAACCCGCCGCCACCACGTCGACGAGCCGCCCTTCGGTCACGATGTCGATATGGACCCGCGGATAGCGCTGCAGATAGGCCAGTACCAGCGGCGCCATGATCTCGCGCGCTGCCGTCGCGAACGCGTTGATGCGCAGCGTTCCGGACGGCGTCTCCTGCTGCGAACGCGCCGTGTTCATGGCCTTCTGAATGCCTTCGAGCGCCGGCCTGATCTGCGCCACGAAGATCCGCCCCGCATGGGTCAGCGAGACGCTGCGCGTGGTGCGGTTGAACAGGCGGACGGAAAGCTCTCGCTCCAGCTTGCCAACGGCATTGCTGATTGCGGTCGTCGATAAGCCGAGCTCGACCGCCGCCGCACGGAACGAGCCACAGCGAACAATGGCCAGGACCGCCTCAAGCTCGATCAATGAATGGCGGCTCATTATCCCGATTTTCGTGATACGCTATGCCAATTTGTCTCGATTATCGCCGGCAATGTCCATCGCTAAATCACCCTCGTCACCATCGAGGAGATTATGATGTCCATCGAACTACCCAGACCCATCGCTGATTTCGTCGAGGCTAATGCTCGTCTCGATCTCGACGGCATGATGAAGCCTTTCCGGCGCGACGCCTTGTTCATCGACAACGGCAAGCGCTTCCAGGGCGAGGCGGCGATCCGCGAGCTGTTCGAGCAGGAAGTCATTCCGGTGAAGGCGATCTTCCTGCCCGATGCCGTTCGGGAGGAAGAGGGCGATATCGTCGTCGAAGGACCCGCACATGGCGACTTTCCGGGCAGCCCGCTGCGTTTCACCTATCGTTTCACGCTGGCGGATGGCGCTATCGAGACGCTGGAGACCAAGGTGTGACCATCGCATCGAACCCGACAGAGTTCGCCGGCAGCGGGTTGCGGCCCCTACGGACAAGCGGACGCTGGGCGTGTCGCACTCGATCATCTCGGTACGGTCAAAACCTGCGGAAGATATCGAAACGCGCTGCCGCAAGCAGCGCTTCTTAGGTTGGAATTTTCGCAAGATTTCTTCGGTTAGGGTATTGGAGATGGCGTCATTTCCTCCCCTACCCGTCGGCGTCCCGGCGTCGCTCTGGTTCTTCGTGGTCACCGTTGGCGTCTACTTACTGCAGTGGTTCCCGCTCAAAGGCATCTTCCTGATGATCCTGGCGGCACCGTTCTGGTCGGCGGTGCTCATCAACCTCGGCATGGCGGGCATCGCGATCGAGGTTCTGTCCGGCAAAGCGCGGCCGGTCTGGCTGCTGTTCCCGGCGCTCTATCTGAGCGTCTGTTATACCCTTTACGCCCGGGAGCGGCGAACAGCAGCGGCTCCGGTCGCGGAGACCGGGGCGCTCAATGCGGCGCAGCGTCTGCCCTTTGCAGTCGGTTCGCAGGACTTGTTGGTGATCGACAACGCGGAGGGGGGGGACGCCAGGCAAGTTCGTATCTTCTCAGCTACACGCTTGATCGCGTCTTCGGTGGAAACGGGCGCGTGACGATGCTCGCCAATGCCGAGGCGGCCAGGGTCACCTCCGGATAGGCATCGAAGGTCAACCGTTTCACTTTGCCAGAATGCCGATATTTCAGCCGCCAGAGCTTACCCCCAGCTTGTTCTGGCGTCCCCCCAATTATACCCCAAGCAACTTGCGACCGGGGCTGAACAACGGTGGACGGGCACGGCCTGTGCGCCATCAAAAACCCCAGATTTCCGGGGATTTTCCAGCTTGGGCGAACAGCGCCGAACAGGGAAATGGAGCGGTGAAGTGCTTGTGCAGGTCAGCCAGCCGGAACGTTAGTTCGCGGCCGTTGTCGTCCAGGTCAATCAGCGTCCAGCGCTGGAAATCACAGGTGAGGATGTAGCGCGGCTGGTCGCGTTCCGGCAGCCAATTGAAATACTCGCTTGCCTGCATCTGCGCGGCCAGCAAGTCCTTGCCCGCGCTCTTTTGCTCGACGATTAGGGTTCCCGGCCAGAAAAGATCGATGAAGCCGCGCCGGTTGGCGTCCAGTCCCCTGACCATCTTTTCGAACACCGCGACTTGCCGCCGCCGGATGCCGAAAATCTCGAAAAACTCGTTATAAAAGCTCTGCGTCTCGCCCTTCTCATAATGGGCGTCTTTCCACTCCTCGCTGAATGCCTTGGCGCGCCGCCTGATTTCGTCCCACCCCAGCCGCATCGCATTCCCCCGGTTCGGCCAAGGCTTAGCGTCAGCTGGGCGCACCGCCAAGCCGCGACCTAGCGAGCATTACGCCCCGGAAACTTTACCACATCGGCACCCTTACGAAGCTGATCCAGATAGTCGCTCCACCACTGCGCCATGTTGACGCGCTCTTTCCAGTGTGCCCCCCGGTGATAGGCCGCCCGCACCTTGTCCGTGTCGCCGTGCGCCAGCGCGCGCTCGATCGCGTCAGGGTGCCACTTGCCGCTTTCGTTCAACAGCGTCGACGCCATCGCGCGAAAGCCGTGCGCCGTCATTTCATCGCTGGCATAGCCCAGCCGCCGCAACGCACCGTTGACGGTGTTTTCGCTCATGGGGCGAACGCGCGTCCGCACGGACGGAAAGACATAACCGGCTGGCCCGGTCACGTCATGCACCTGCCGGAACAGGTCGACCGCCTGGCGCGACAGCGGCACATGATGCGCCTTGCGCATTTTCATCTTGCCCGCCGGGATGATCCAAAGCGCGCCGTCCAGATCGAATTCGCTCCACTCCGCATGGCGCAACTCGCCCGGCCGGACGAACACGTGCGGCGCAATCTGGAGCGCCAGCTTCGTGATGCCGCTGCCGTCATAGTCGTCGATCGCGCGCAGCAATTGGCCGACGCCCTTCGCGTCCGTGATCGCGCCATAGTGCGTAACGGTCGGCGCGGTCAGTGCCCCGCGCAAGTCGCGTGTCGGGTCCGATACTAGCCGGGCAGTCGCCACTGCATAGCGGAATACCGCGCCCGCCAATTGCAGGCTGCGCCGTGCGCTCTCCAGCTTCCCCTTGCCCTCGATCCGGCGAATGGCGGTCAGCACGTCCGCCGGTTCAATCTCGCTGATCGGCAGCTTGCCGATGGAGCCGTTGACCAGCGACAAAAGATACTCGCTGCGCACGGCCGTGGCGGGTGCCCAGCCCTTCACCCCGTCGCGCCGCCGCTTTTCGCAATACTCCTTGCAAATCGCCTCGAAGGTGTCCGCCGCCTGTATCCGCGCCCGAACCTTGTCGCGTTGCTTTTCGCGGGACGGGTCCTTTCCCAGCGCGATAAGCTCGCGCGCTTCCTCACGTCGCCGTCGCGCTTCGCCCAGCCCGATTTCTGGATAGGCTCCGATCGCCAGCAGCTTTTCCCGGCCGTCGATCCGGTACTTCAGCCTCCACAGCCTACCCCCAGCGGGCGTGACCAGCAGGAACATACCCCCACCGTCCGCCAATTTGACCGGCTTCGCGCCGGGCTTGGCATTCCGAATTGCGATGTCCGTTAGCGCCATGACGTTGCTAGCCTCTCCGGGGCTACCCCACCCCATACCCCCAGCCGTGGGGGTATCGATCCGGCCGATTTGCGTATACCCCCCAATCATACCCCCAGCCGTAAGCGCTTGAAGGCGAACGCGGGTGAACATCAGCGGCCTGATAAGCGCTAAATACCTTGGTTTTTGGGGGGTTGTCTACCCGTCAGCGAACAGCGTCGGACAGGAAAATGGAGCGGGTGAAGGGAATCGAACCCTCGTCGTAAGCTTGGGAAGCTTCTGCTCTACCATTGAGCTACACCCGCGCGCGGCGTCGCCATGCCACGTGCGCGGCCGCGCGGTCAACCGTCCGTGCGCGACGGATGTGGGTGCTGCACCCGGCTAGCGCGCCGTTCCGGCTTCGGCGCGGGCGGGCGCGAGCAGCACCGCATTGGCGAGCAGCAGGTCGAGCCCGCCCAGATAGCCGCGCGTCGTCGGGCTTTGGGTAAAGGCGATGACCAGGCCGTCGCCGCGCGGCTGGCTGATGACGAACGGCTTGAAGGCGAGCTGCAGCCGGTTCTCGTCCCACAGATAGCCGCTGGCGACCAGCTTGTCGGCGGCGGCAAAGCTGAACACGTTGGTGCCGTCGGCGGCGTTCACGGGCTTGAATATCTCGGTCCCGGTGACGAGCACCGCGGCATCGCGATAGCCCGATGCCAGCCAGTGCTCGGGATTGGCCTGGACCGTGACCAGCGCGCCGGGCACCTCGTCGGGCGCGGCATTGGGGTCGGCGATGGCTTTCTCATATTCGCCCCGGTCGGCGATTCGCGATCCCGCCTTGGGGTCCTTTGGCTTGTCCTTGCCGTCGTCGGGGCGCCAGCTGTTTTCGGTGACGGTCGACAGGAGCTTGAGCCCGTCGCCCGCCAGCGCCTCGCTCGCCGAACCCAGCGCCACCACCACGCCGCCGCGATCGACAAAGCCCTTGATCGCCTCCGTCCCGCGGCTGCCGAGCAGCGCGGCGAACCGCCCGCTCGTTTCGGGCAGCACGATCACGTCATAATCCGACAGCCGCGCAGCGCCCAGATTGCGCACCCGGATCGGCGCGACGGCCAGCCCCAGCTTGCGCTCCAGCGTCCAGCGCGCCGATCCCGCGCCGCTCGGGCTGGTGCCGTCGTCCCACGCCATCGCGATCCGCGGCAGCTTGAGCGCGGCGAACGACCGGCTGCCGAAATTGGGGCCGTCCTCGACCCAGCTGTCGGCGAGCGTCACCACCTCCGCGCCGTGCCGGGCCGCCAGTGCCTGGAGCCGCGCGGCGAGATCGGCGGGGTTGCCCGCGGCGGGAAAGATCACCGTGCCCTTGCCATATGCGCGGCCCGCAACGGTGAAGGACTGGTCGGTGCTCGCACCCTTCAACCCTTCGGCCAACGCGGCGATGACGAAGCGCGCTTGCCCGGCGTCGCTCCACGGCACCGCATAGCCGAACCCGCTGCCGATCGTCGCGAGCGCGGGTGGGGGGGCGTCGGGATCGACCGGCGTCGCGCCCGCCAGGTCGACGCCGCGGCACGACGTGATCGCCACCCCCTCCATC
>NZ_LSKG01000014.1:0-14558 GCF_001557005.1 Sphingomonas sp. CCH15-F11
GCAGCACTTCCTTGAGCGCGACCTTCATCGGCACCTGTTCGGAGAGGCGATTGGCCCTAGCCATTGCGGCCGAACCCCTTTCGCTTGATCCCTTTCAGGGGCAGGGGCGTATAGCTGGACCCACCCCAAAAGGCGCGGTTACGGTTCGCCATCTTGGTGCGGCCCCACAGAAAGATGAGCCGGAAGGCGTTGACGTCGTGGCGAACGACCAGTCGTGAGATTCCGAACATGACGACCGCGACGACACCGCCATAGATCGGGTTTGTGGTCCCGATCAGGGTGATGACCGACGCCAGCAAAATCACCACCGCGGCTTCGATTGGGATGCCCGCGAACAAGGCGGGCCGCGTCACCGCCAGAAACAGCGGATTGCGCGCCATCACTTCCCGGTCTTCATCCACGCCTTCTACTCCACGCTACACAGGCGATAGCGGGGCGCGCATGACGCGCCCCGCGTCCTCGAAGATCAGCCTCCACCGCCGGCGAGCTGTCCGACGATCCAGGGCGCCGAAAAGATGATCGCGATGCCGATGATGACGGTGACCAGCGCGCCGGTGTTCACTCGACCCGAAAGCCACCCGAACCCCGCCGCGATCAGCGCAAGGATCGCCACTGTTCGGAGAAGGCCGTTGCTCAGGAGGTTTAGGACCGACTGGCTGAAGCTTTCGAGATTGGTCTGGGCGAACGCCGGGTCGGCCGATGCCAGCGTTACGAACGCCGCGGCCCCGAATATCGACATCAGCCGCGAAATCTTGTGCTGCCGCGGCGTCATCGCGTCGACATGAGCAGTAACTTTGGACCGGAGGGCGCGCGTCGGCCCGCCGATCGAAGATGCGAGATTCATCGGTGTTCTCCTTCGGCGAGACGCGCTCGCTCATATTCCGCCCTCGCAAACACGTCCCACGATGGCGGCGGTGGGGGCGGTGCAGCTTCGCGCTGCACCGGGGTGGACGTGTTCTCTGCGACCAGCTCGGCGAGCTGCGTTACCGCGCTCGCCCGACCGGAATCGATAGGGCCGGGGGGTGGAGCGATCCTGACCGCCACGGGTCGAATGCCGCCGGCGACGCCGGCATTGCTGACCACCTTCCCGACATAACCGTTGGTGAAACCACGCGACTTTGACCCGGTATTATACATCGACAGGGCAATGCGCAGCGCCTGCTGGGGATGAAGTCCCGCGCGCACGCTATGGTAATTGCCGGAGAGGACCGCAGCAGCTGCGGCAAGGTTCGTGCAGGGCTCGAAAACGGTGTCCCAGGTCAACCCGAGCCCCTCCATGTTGCGCGAGTTGATCTGACCCAGGCCGAGGTCAACTGAATAGCCCTTGCCGACATAGTGGCGCGCGATCTTGATCGCCTGCGCAACGCTCGTCGGCTGCGCAACCTTGTGGCCGAGGCCGTTGACGTTGATCGCCAACACATTGCCCCCGCTCTCCGTCCGAACGATCGCCGCAATTGTCTCGGGTGCGACGCTTGGTGCGCACTGCGCCGCGAGACCCATGATGACAGCGGCGGGGAACGTCATTACCGCTCCCGCAATTCTAAGCGGACGGACGACCCGTGCGACATGGCCGCTTCCGTCTTCGCCAGCGCGCTTGTCGCCACCAAAGCGGCCGACGCGCGCATTCGACAAAAGCGATTTACCATGTTTTCACTCCAACTCGTGAAACATGCTAGATCGCTCTGCGGCCGCTGCCTAGTCAGAAAATCAAGGAAGTTTTCTTGGGCCGATAACGGCTCGTCGCATTTAGAAGACGGTTTCGTCGCGAAGACCCGGGAACGGATGGACGGCAATCACGCCATCATAGCCATAACCTATGACAATTCGGCGTATGGCCGACGCTGCTTTTTTATACAATCGGATCCGCTTCTTGTCGTAAAGGCCGACATGGAACAACGCTGTCCCGCGCCAGCTCAACCTCACATTGATGTGCCACTGGCCAGATTCACGTTGGCAAACATGAACGTCCGTGATGGAGCCTCCAGGCGGCAAATGCGTTGTAAGTTCGCGTTCCATTAGCAGCTCGCATTCCATGCCACCCCCCATCAAAAGCGATTCCGCAGCTTTTCGCTGGCGCAGTGCGCCACCTCGGTCTAGCAAGTATCCTTGCTTCAACGAGGGTGTCCAGAGATGGCACAGCGTCAGACCGCGAGCATTGAAGACCAGGCCGAGCGCGTTGTTCGTCAGCTCGGCGGGAAGTGGCAAGGCGATTTCGCGATGTGTCGCTGTCCGGCGCACGCCGACAGCACCGCGAGCTTGTCGATCCGCGTCGGGACCAAGGCCGTGCTTTTCCATTGCTTCGCCGGCTGCACCGCCGACGCAATCATGTCGGCGCTGCGCTCCGGCAAGATCCTCGCCCCCGCCGACCACGACCCGGGCCAGCGCCAGGAGAGCAAAGCCGACCACAACAAGGTCGCGCTCGCGGTATGGCGGCACGCCGAGCCGTTCGCCGGCTCGCTTGCTGACCGCTATCTGCGCTCGCGCGCGATCGTCCCCGACAGCCTCAGCGGCCTCAACATCCGCTTCGATCCGCGATGCCAGTACGGCGCCGGCGCCGCCAAGGCGTTCGCGCCGGCGCTGATCGTGCCGATCGAGGAGGACGCCGGCGTCGTCGCGATCCATCGAACCTTTCTCGCGCTCGACGGCCGCGGCAAAGCCGATATGACCGAGCCCAAGTGGATGCTCGGCAACCCGGGCCAGGGAGCGGTGCGCTGGGGCGGGACGCCGCTCGACGGCGTCCTCCGCCTCGCCGAGGGCGTCGAGGACGCCGCGAGCGTGATGAACATGCTTGAGCCTGGCCGGTTCGTATGGCCGGTGCTGGGAATCGAGCGCTACCAGGCCATCGCGATCCCGGAGAGCGTCCATACCGTCGTGATCTACAGCCAGCATGGGCGCGAGGCGGCGCGGGCGATCGAGCGCGCCACCCCGCACCTGACGGCCAACGGCCGCCAGCTCGTCAGCAAGCTGCCGGCCCATGATGGCGACTGGAACGACCTTTTACGCGCGATCCGAAGCCTATGAAGCTGTTCCCAGGAGCGGCACCGTTCCAGCGGTGGATGATGGGCGCTACGTTCGTCATCGTCGCGGTGTATTCGATCTCGCAGAACAAAGCGCAGATCACGGAAGCGTCGAAGACCCGTCTGACTTCGCCGAGCCCGCGGATCATCGATGGGGACACGGTCGATTTCCCAAATGGGCGGGTGCGTATCGTCGGAATAGACGCACCGGATGACGATTTGCCGCATCTGAAATCGCTCTCGAGCCGGGCCTTGCTTGACCTGGCAACGCGCGATGGCGGGTTGGACTGTTCGGTGTCGATGTTCGATTATGCGCTTCGGCGTGAAAATCAGTGCCGGACCGATCCTAAAAGTTTCGATCGCTTGAACCTGGCATGTCGCTTTCCCGCCAATAAGGCCAGTGTCGGCGCAACAATGGTCGCCCAAGGGTATGCGGTTGATTACCGGGTCTATTCAGGCGGCGCTTATGTCGAGTTGATGCAAAAGGCTGCAGCAGCACGGACAGGGTTATGGGCCGTCGATTACGAAGGGATGCGACGACTTGCGGTTCGGCGGGCCCAGGTCCCGGAAGGATGCAGCGTCGAGACGATCAAGAAGTGAACGGGGCCTGCCTTCGGCCCGCGCTCTACTCCGCGGCACTCACGCGCCGCTGCGCGGAACCCCGCAAGCGGGTTTCCGCCCATTCGGGTGACGATCATCTAGGCCACAACAGGCCGCCCTTGCAGGCGGGCGTGATTGGAGCGGGAAACCGCTTCAATGCTTGATCGCGGTTCGCCCACCGCGGTCCTGATCGGCCGTTGGGGTATGGCGCTGTCCCTCATCGTCGGCGCGGTGCTGCTCGGCCGTATCGTGCGCGCCTTTCCCTATTACCTCCCAAACCGGCTTCCCGGCCTCCTGCTCTACGAGCTGGGGCCTGGCCTCGTCCTAGGGCTTGCAATCGTCACCGCAATCGCCATCACGAACGACCAAGCCCCGCGCTTCGTCGCGCCTAAGCGTCTCGCGCTCTTCATTTTCGCCGCGATCGCCGCCGGCGTCGTCGTTCTAGGCTTCGAGTTCAACGACAGCCTTCGCGGACAATGGCTATGACGCAGCATCGCGAGGTGTGCCACGTGGCACACCCTGACCTAGATCTCGCGCGCACCCTTGCCGACGTTGCGAGAGGCCTCCTTCGCGACTTTCCCGGCCAGCAGGACGATCGCCAGCTTCAAACCCGTTACCATCGCCTCGCCATCGCGCTCGAGCTGACGCTGAAAAGCTATCTGATCGTGCGCGGACATACCGACGAGGCGAACCGCCGTATTGGCCATGACCTGCGGCGCGTTGCCCAGGTTGCGACCGCCGAAGGGCTCACCGTCCCTTCCGCGCTTTATGACCTAATCGAGGATACCCACCCGTTCTTTATGCGCGGCGGCTTCCACCGCGAGTATCGCACGGACTGGCAGCGGCATCGCGCCGATCGCGCCGCGACCGAGCTGGACGCGCTGCTGACGGGAATCGCCGCGCCGATCGGCGCGAGGTGAGTTCGCGGCGAACCGGAGCCGTTCGCAGTCGCGGAGCGCGATCGGCGCCGCTGCAGGAAGCACGATCGCCGAAAGTGTGACCGAGGGATGGCCCGTAGAATCCGAGAGCAAGTTCAGCCGGGCCATCCCCCCGGCTGCCAATCGCGCGACGTGTGGATGACGTGCAGGATCGTCACCGTGCCGTCGTCCTGCCCCAATGCGTAGGCGATGACGTAGGGGAGGCGCGCGACCGATTTCTCGTAGGTGCCGGCGACGCGTCCCGGATGGCCGGTTGCGAAATCAGCCAGGTCATTGCCGACCCGCTCGATCGCCGACACCACCCGCTCGGCCGCGTCAGGATCGTCGCGCGCGATGTAACGTAGGATCGCGAAATAATCGTCCCTGGCCGCGTCCGACCAGACCACTCGCCTCACGGGCGCGGCGCTTGGTTCTGCCTCGCCTCGTTGACGATTCGACGGGCTTCAGCCGTCACCTCATCATGGGGCGTGACCCGCCCGGCTTCCATGTCATCGATACCGCGGCGGAGGCCGTCGATGATCGCGCGCTCGCGCGCGACATAGGCCTCCACCGCTTCCGCAGCGAGGTAGGAACTGCTGCGGCGCGTGTCGCGCGCCAGTCGCCCGAGCTCAGCCTTCAAATCCGGAGTGACCCTGATCGTCATCGTCGTGCTGGCACCCATTTTCAACCTCCTGTGTGCACATGTGTACACTATAACACTTATTGCCGAAATAGTCGCCCGCTTCCTCGGGGCAAGGTGTGCCACGTGGCACACCTACAGACGCGCCCACGGCGCGGCGTGAGCCTGTTGGCGCTGCGGCCCTCCCCCGGAGGCCCGCCAGCGCGGGGAACACCAAGGGCGGCTGCCCTTTCGTTCCCGAACGACAATCAACCGCCCGAGTAATCCGCCAAGCGTGGCGCCCGCCGCCCTGCAGGGCGACGGCCACGCTAAGGCGGCTCGCCCGCGCCAGCGGTAGATTCTCGCTCTCCCTCCCCATCCCGTTCCTCGCCGGAAAGGCAGAGCCGGTTGCTGTTGCGACCGGCTTTCAGCCTCAAAGGAAAGGAAAAAGTGATGGGACGGATCACCGACAACCGAGCCGACGTCTATCAGGAAATCACCGATCAGATGATCGCCATGATCGAGGCAGGCACCCGGCCTTGGTCGAAATCGTGGAACGGCAGCACCGCGCCTAATATCCCGCTGCGCTCGACCGGCGCGCCCTATCGCGGCATCAACGTGCTGACCCTGTGGGTTGCCGCCATGACGAAAGGCTATGCCTCCCCGCATTGGCTGACCTTCAAGCAGGCGCTGGAGCTCGGGGGATGCGTCAGGAAGGGCGAGAAGGGCTCGACCGTCGTCTATGCCAATACGATCGAGGTGGACGACGGCAAGGGCGGTCAGGCGAGCGGGGATGGCAAGCGTCAGGTCGCATTCCTCAAGCGTTACACCGTCTTCAACGCCGAGCAGATCGACGGCATCGAGGAGAAGTATCCGGCCCCCGCGCCGATCATCACCGCCACCAATTCCGACGAGCGGGACGCCGAACTGGACGCGATCTTTGGTCGCGTTCCCGTCACCGTTCGGCATCACGGCTCGCAACCATATTATCAGCCAAGCAGCGATCATGTCGTCATGCCGGAGTTTGCCGACTTCCACACCAGCGACGATTATTATTCGACCCTGGCACACGAGCTTTGCCACGCCACCGGCCACGTCGATCGGCTCGCCCGCCCCTCCCTCATTTCCACGAACCGCGAGGACTATGCCCGCGAGGAACTGGTCGCCGAGCTGGGGGCAGCGTTCATCAGCGGCGCGATCGGCATCAAGCTCCACGACCGCGAGGACCATGCCGCCTATCTGGCGAATTGGCTCCAAGCCCTGCGCAACGACAAGCGCTGCATCTTCACCGCCGCGCGTCAGGCTCAGGACGCCGCCGATTGGCTGTTGAGCCGCATGGCGATCGAAACCACCGCCGAGATGGAGCATGCGTCATGACCGATCCGCACGATCCCGGCCCCGACGAGGGCCGGGGCGTCGCGGGGCGACTGGTCTATGATCCGAGCTTCGCGGCTGTCACCGAGGAGGAGTTCAACGAGCTGGTCGCGCTGATGCGCGACGGCCCGGCGCGCAAGCCCCTCACCCCCGAGGCGCAGTGGCGGCGCGACTATCACGCGGCGATATTCAACCGGCGCTTGGTGGGCGTGCAGCACGACCTGTTCGGGGCAAAGCCGACGACGCACATGCACAAGGCGAAGCCGGGGCCGGTCTGTGACTGGCAACCCGAGCCGGTTGCCGAGAAGCTGGCGCGCATCGCGCGCGATCCGAACACGACATTCGGCATCGGCCGACCGGCCTTGAGCGAGGACGAGAAAGCCGCCGTCATTCGCGGCGCGGCCAACTGGCTTCGCATCGGCCAGCGCGTCCGCATCGTCGGTTCGTTCGCCTCCTATGACGGCCGCGCCGAGCGCCGGGTCGGGCGGATCGGCGTCATTTGGCGCTTGTGCAGCCCCGTCTTCGCCGACCACACCTATGTCTATCTTGACCCCGTTGGGGCAGAGAGAACCGATAAGGTTGCGCTGGTTGAGTTGCGCGACGTCGAGCCGATCGACGACGCCCTGCTAGTCCCGGTTCCCTTCCCCGGTTGATCGCGTCTAACCTAATAGGAGCCGCCCCGAATGTCCCCACCCCAACGCCGCCCCGTCATTCGCGCCATCGCCTTCGAGGAAGTCGGCGAGGCTATCGCCCGCCTGATCGTTATCGCTGGTTCCGACACCGGCCAGGCCTCGCGCGCGGCCGACTTCCTCCTGGCCTGGTGGAACGGGAACGACAACGGCCACTTCCCAATTCTGCATCTTTGCAATTGTGACGCGATCATCGCTGAGGATATGCTTATCGTCATGGCGTATCTCGCACAGGAGCCGACCGTCTATGCCGATGCTTGGGGCTACCGTGACGCAATGACGGCGCTGGTCGAACAATGGCGGCCCGTATGAAGCCGCTGCGCTTCGCGATCGACTTCATCACCGGCGAGCCGGTCGACCGCGACACGCGGCGCGCCCGGCTGCTCGCCGCGCGCCGCAAGCCGGTCGGGAGCATCAGCCGGCGCGGCATCCTCGCCGGCCAGTGGGATGGCGGCAACGTCGTTGGCGCGTTCCGAGGCGGGCGAGGCAGGTTCACCGCTGATTAGCCTGCCGAGGAGAACGAGGATACGCTGTGCTTTTTTGCGCCGGCAGCTTGCACGGACGGCACCCAGGCTGGACGAGGCGGCGTGACCAAACCCGAGCTACCATGGCAGTACAAATGATGTCGCATCTTCGCAGGTGATAGCAACATTGGGATAAGACTACGCCTTTGTTTTTCCAGCGGATTGTGGTAGCGACGAGCGTAGAGCTTGAAAATCCTTTTGAGCGCATCGCTATTGGCATGACGGGTACTCAAGTAACCCGACTTTCATTCAATTTCCTTCAACAAGTAGAGCAGAAATTTCTCAAGGCACGTGTAAAGTTAGTCGGCGTAAGGAGAAATTATGTCGAAGGATAAAGAAGACATCATCGTATCTGTTCAGCGGATTGATGGCGGAGCCAATCTCGGCGGATGGGCTGCAAGGGCCACTTACATAAATAGAACAACTGGAGCGACTAGAACGTTAACTGATGCCGACTTTAAAAGCACATTAAAGTCACTTGGTAGCGAAGACAAGGTCACGATCGAGATTGAACATAACGGGGATACTATTCCGATTGTGATCGCCAAGCTCCAAGGAAGAGATGTTGCAAAGGCCTTTGACAACTATCTAAGTCTTATCACCTCAACCCTTGACGGCAGCCTTTCGACGGCGGTTAGCGCGATCACTAATAACACACAAAGGCTGAAACTTCAGACCTATGTAAACGAGCTGAAGTCCGATCTCGAGTCTATCGCCTCTGAAGGAAGATATATCGAAATCACGGCAAATAGCAATCTGGGTAATGGTACATATGGGCAATATAAAGGCCGGACGACTGTCGGCTCTATTGATATTAATGGCGATGGCGTCGTTGACTCGCGACATGTGATCGAAGTCAACACCAGCCTTATCGGTTCAGGGAGAAGCGAAAGACTCGACACGACCTTAATTCATGAAATGTTTCATATTTTGGAAGGCGAAGGCAATCCCGATGTGGACTTTGCGAGATTCGGCTTGAATGAGAGCAATCATTCTAATGAGTTCGATAAGGTCGCAATCAAGCTCATTAAACTGGCTGACGGTAAGGACCTGAGCATAGGATCGTCGTTGAGTACATCCAATATCGTTGCTTTAGAGGGTGGCTCGTCAAACGATACATTCTCTTTTCAGGCGGGTGCCAGAGGGGCGTTTATCGAAGCAGGAGCTGGGGACGACGTCATTTCTTATCAGTTCTCAAACAGCGTTCTCGACGGCGGGGCCGGCAACGATACTTACAACATTCAATCCGGCTCGGGCCGCATAGCAATATTCGATGACGGCGGTTTTGATGTCATCGATTTCGGAAACGAAGTAAGTCGAGAGCAGCTGGCGGTGAAGCTGGAGTTGGGCTGGGTCGAGCTCGGTATCAAGCCCGTTGGCGCGACCAACGTTACCACGAGTGATTTGGATCAAGTGGTCGTGATTCCCAATTTCTTAAACGAGCTCAACCAGGTTGAAGCGGTTCGGATCGGCGGTCAGCTCATATCGCTCTCTGAGCTCGCTTTAGGAGCCAACTCTGCGCCGTTCTTTACGAACGATCCCGAGTTCGTCGTGCAGAGCACTTTTCGCGGCGGCGCAGTTGCAAGGGTGGGCGTGGCTGATATCGATGAAGACATCCTCACCACGAGCGTGGTGGCTGTAGATGGGTATGCAAGCAACGTTCCATGGTGGATATCCAACGGCCAGCTTTTTAATGGAGGCACAGCGCCTACATCAATCAGGTTTTCGACGGTCACTCTCCGCGTTACAGACGGGCAGAACTCAACGGACTTGGTGGCGAGGGTGAGGTGGACACCGTTTAGCAATGTCCCAACCGACTCGCCATTCGAAGAGTTTGGGCAACAATCCGGCGGAAATCCGGAGTTGCTTCAGAATAACATGATGATGGCAAACCTCCTGCCGGAGATGATCCCCGAGATCATGAGTGCTATATGAGGATGACCTTTTTAGCTATCGCTGTGCTGCTTTGCGCATTTCCATCCAATGTGGGCGCTAATATACAGAAGCAAATAACTTCGGAGCAAGCCGAGCCGCGTGTCTGGCATCAAGAGATACTGGCCGCGATACCTGGCAAAGCGCCGGACGATCGGCATGTTGAGCTCACATTTGTCTCTCGCGTTCATGGGAGACGAACGGCTGAGGTCAAGACATGGATAGCCAGAAGGTCCGTCGAGGAAATCGAATACACTAGGTATGATATGAACCGAAGCGAAAACGGATGGACAGTCCTCAAGGAAACGCGTGAAAAGCAGAGCAGGGCTAAGCTATCGACCGGTTTACAGAAGCTCTTCGGTCAATTGACGGATCAAGCTATCGAGACTGAATCGTTAGGGTTCAGACCGGACGATCTATATACGTGCGTGGATGGTCCTATGTATCTATTATCGGTCAGGGTAGAACAAGCAAATCCGGTCCGTTTGGAAAGGGCTTATTTGTGCACGGTTCCGGATAGCGTTCTAACGACTATCGAGGATCTGTCGTAAGATCAGCAGAAACAAGATCGCGGTCGTCGCTGCGGCAATCAACCTAACTGTCGAGCGACCGCTTAGTGGCTGACTAGCTCGTCGCTGGCGCCGTTCCCCACTGATCGTAGAGACGGCGGTAATCGGCGGCAATTGGCGCATTGCCGGTGCCGTCGAATTATCCGAGATTCAGGATAGCTTGGGGGTTGGGGCGATGCCGACATTTGCCGTTTACGACATTCCCCAAAAAGGCGAGCCATCGATGAATGTCGTCCATGCGGCGGACGCCGCCACGGCAAAAATCCAGGCGGTCGCTCGACTCAATAGAAGCGAGCTCCGCGCGGTCAGGCTCTGGGACGGCGAACGCGTAATCGAGGTCAAACGACCCGCGCGCACCGTGCCGGCGACGCAGCCCGCCGACGCTGACGACCGTGCCGCGCGGATGATCACCATGAAAGCTGAAGGTCAAACCTACCGAGCGATCGCCGAGGCTTTTGGTGTCAGCATCGACCGGGTGCGGCAGATCATGGCGCGTGCACAGTCGCGTGCCAGGATGCATGACACCGAGCCTAACCGTGCAGCGCTGTCGGTCCGGGCGCAAAATGTGCTGTCGATGTTGATCGATCAACCCGAGGCCGATCGGTCTGAGCGTGACCGGCTTCTCCCTGGGCGCGTTGCGGCCTTAACCCGGATTGAGATACGCAACGCGCCCAATGCGGGTCCTCAGACAATTGCTGAGATCGAAGCTTGGCTCTGGCAACGAGGACTGTGCCTCTCCAACCACCCGTAATTTGCTGCAATATGCGGCGAGCGCTGCATCGCTCGCATATTCCTGGCTCCCCTTTGAGGGGCAGTGCACGCGCCGAGGGCGCGACGTAGGCTCGATGCTGCCGCGGCCCTCCCCCGGAGGCCCGCCAGCGCGGGGAACACCAAGGGCTGCTGCCCTTTCGTTCCCGAAGGAAAATAGACAGCCCCGTGTGGTCCGCCAAGCGCAGCACCCGACGCCCTAAGGGACGTCGGCCGCGCTAGGGCGGCCTGCCCGCGCCAGGCCATCGATTTTCCTCCTCCCTCCCCAACCCGCTCCTCGCCGGAGAGGCAGACCCGGTTGCTGCGGCAACCGGCTTTCAGCCGCAGGAAGAAGGAGGAAAGTGAATGGCTTACACCCGATACAAGGGCGATCCCTACTGGAAACGGGCCAAGGCGGACGGGACAAGCGCAGACGGCACACCCTACCGCCGTGGCGAGCGCGTGTTCTTCTATCCGCGTTCCGGCGCGACCTACGCGGGCGACGGCGCGGCGCGTGCATCGGCCGAGTTTGACGAACTCGCGAGCCTCGAAGGCTGACCCCTCCCCCATCGACAACATCACGGATCACAGGAGTTTCATCATGGGTATCATCACCGTTAAGCTGTCGCAGCTTCGCCTTTCCCCGCTCAATCAGCGGCGCGTGAAGCCTTCCGCCATCGAGAGCATGGCCGACGACATTCAGGCTCACGGCTTGTTGCAGAACCTTGTCGCCTACGAGGACGAGGGCCTGTTCTATGTGTTCGCCGGAGGGCGGCGCTACCGCGCTCTTAAAGAACTGGCGAAGCGCAAGCAGATCAAAAATAGCGATGCCTTCCCCGTCGAGGTCCGCACCAAGGAAGAGGCCATCGAACTGTCGCTCGCGGAGAACTTCCAGCGCGAGGACATGCACCCGGCAGACAGCATCCGCTCTTTCGCGGCGCTGCGCGACACCGGCATGGACGCTGAGGAAATCGCGGCCCGGTTCGGTCAGGCAGTCAGCTTCGTCTATAAGATGCTTCGCCTTTCTGCGCTGGCACCGTCGCTGATCGATCTGATCGCCAAGGACCAGTTGTCGCTTGAGGCGGCGCGCGCGCTCACCCTCACCGATGACCACGACCAACAGGTGAAGGTCTGCAAGGCGGCGAACGGCCACGCTCACACCATCCGGCGGATGCTCACCACCGAGAAGGTGGAGACCACCAGCGGCGTGTTCCGCTTCGTCGGGCGCGAAGCCTATGAGGCGAAGGGCGGCACGATCACGGTGGACCTGTTCAGCCAAGGGGCCGAAGGGTTCGCCGATAGCCCCGAGCTTGTGCGGGAGCTGGCGGAGGATAAGCTGGACGCCATCGCCGACGAGTATCGCGCGATCGGTTGGCACGAGGTCCGCGCCACGCTGGACCGGCCCTACGATCTTTACATGAAGGGCAGCCTATATCCGGCCACGCGCGAGCCGACCGAGGACGAGGCAGCACGGATCGAGGCAATCGACGCCGCCATCGAGCAGATCGCGGAGGCCGAGGGCGAGGACAGCTTGGCGCTCGCGCCATTGTCCGACGAGCGGGACGCGATCACCGAGGGGTTGCGCGGGTTCAACGCCGAGCAGGTCGCAGTCGGGGGCGTGGCGCTTTGGGTTTCGCATGACGGGTCGCTCGGCAAGAGCTTCTATCGCGCGAAGGCCGAGCCGAAGCCCAAGGCAGGTAGCGGCGAGCCGCAACCCCTCTACAGCAACAGCCTTGTCGCCGGTCTGTCGCGGATCAAGACCCGCATCGTGCAGGAGGCGGTCGCGACCGACCCGGCGCTGGCGCTCGACGTGCTGCTGGACAGCCTTGCGGGCCAGCTACTCCACGGCGCGCACAGCTATCAGATGGCGATCGACGTGCAGGCCAAGACCATCGCGACCGATGTTGCCGACGACTTGATGGCGACCAGCGACGTGCGCGAGGTCGAGGAAACGATGGCCGACCGCTTCGCATCGATCCCCGCAGAAGGCCGGTTCGAGGTTATTCGCGCCATGAGCCACGACGACAAGATGGTGCTACTCGCCGGATTGGTGGCGATGACGGTGGACGGCACCCTGTTCGCGGGCGGTTCCCCCGGTGCGCGTCACCATCACTTCGAGCAGGTGGCGCGAGCGAGCGGGGTGGACATTGCGAGCCGCTGGCAGGCCCCTATCGCCTTGTTTGACAAGATGCGCCGTGCGGCCCTGATCGACCTACTTCGCGCCGAGTGCGGGGATGCCAGCGCCGACAATTGCGCGACCATCAAGAAGAAGGCGGACTTGGCGGTCAACGTGTCGGGACGGCTTGCCGCGCATTGGCTCCCCGCGCCGATGAAGATCGGCGCGTTCGACCGGGTCGAGCGCGACCCCGAGGACTTCGACGCCGATGCGGACGGCGAGGATTTTGAGGGCATGGCCGACGAGGACATGGCCGACGACGAGATGGCATGACGGCGATTGGGGGTCCGACGCTGATCGGACCCCCTTCCCTACCATCGGTTCGCCCAGGAGCGGCCCCGTCGCCGACGCGCCAGCCATGCCCCGCATGACCGTCGCGCCCGCGGACCTTTTCAGGCCCGCGCGCGCCGCCCGACCAAGGCCGGGCGGCGCGGTGGCGACTTCACGCGATCGTGATCGGGAGAGAGGCGGAAAGATCGCCCGTGCGCGTGCAGATCGGCTACAATCATGTCGATCGGCAGCGGACGGATGTAGCAGCTCCCCCGCAATCTCGCCGGTCAAAGGAGGTGCATTTGATTGAGTAATGTTGAAGCTATACAATTGACGATTGCAGCCGTTGCGCTCGTAATCGCAATTGTGAAGCTGGGGCAGAACCGAAAGGACTGACCTAGCGGGGCGGGGGGCTAGCAGGCTCCCCGCCCCAAATGTTTGACCCCGCCACGTAGCAGCGCAGCGGGGTCAGGAGGTACATCGATTGAGTCGATGAAGCATCGTCCATATACGCCTTTTTGGCTTAACAACCAATAGCAGGATGACGATCCATCCTAAAAATGGGGCGACCGCGCGCAGGGGGACGAATGGAAGACACACCGAACACAATCGAACTGGCGGCCGAGCTGACCGCCGCATGGCTCGCCAACCCTAACACGCGCGCAGACGTCGACGCGGTGCCGGCGTTCCTGAACGCGATCCACGCCACTCTCGCCCAGCTCGCCAAGGGCGGTGAGCCGGCCACAGGCCAGGACGCGGCCGAGGTCGCCGAGTGGTACGTTCCGGCCGTGACCGCCCGTAAGTCGCTCGCCTCGCCCGACCACATCATATCAATGATCGACGGCAAGCCCTACCGCACGCTGCGCCGCCACCTTTCCACGCACGGCCTCACCCCCGATGAGTATCGCGCGCGCTATAACCTGAAGCCCGACTATCCGATGGTCGCGCCCGCCTACAGCGAGGCGCGGCGCGAGATAGCAAAGGAGATGGGGCTTGGCCGCAAGCCGGCTGCACCCGCCGAAATCCCCAAGCCGCGTCGCCGCAAGCTCGGCGTGTCGACGGGCGGCTGACGCCGTTCGGCGGATCTAGCCCGCTAGAACCGCCGCAGGTGTGCCACGTGGCAC